>DYSK01000049.1 GCA_020718315.1 Draconibacterium orientale | reverse complement strand
ATATTGCAACAAATGCTACAGCCATTACTGCAGAAACAAGCAGAGCAACCGCAGCTGAAGGTGTTTTAACTACCAATATTGCAGCAGAAACAAGCAGAGCAACCGCTGCTGAAGGCGTTCTGGCAACCAATATTGCAACAAATGCCACTGCTATCGCAACTGAAAAAACACGGGCATTGGCAGCAGAAAGTGTTTTAACCACCAATATTGCAGCAGAAACAAGCAGAGCAACCGCTGCTGAAGGCGTTTTGGCAACAAATATTGCAACAAATGCTACAGCTATCACAACTGAAAAAACGAGAGCGTTGGCTGCAGAAGCAGTTTTGGCAACGGATATTTCTACAAATGAAACGGCTATCGCGAATGAGACAACTCGCGCATTGACCGCTGAAGCGGCTAATGCAACGGCAATAACTAATGAAATTGCCGCACGAGAAGCAAAACCAGCAAATGGAATTACCACCACCGACATAACAAATTGGAATACTTCTTACGGTTGGGGAGATCATTCAACAGAAGGATATTTGACCAGCTTTTCGGAAACAGATCCTATTTTTGCGGCATGGAACAAATCGACCGGAATCAGCATTACAGAAAGCCAGATTAATGATTTGAAAACCTACGAATTGGCGTTTACCAAAAACACGGCTTTCAATAAAAACTTTGGAACAGCCGCCGGAACAGTTGCAGAAGGAAACGACTCAAGAATTCTCAACGGGCAAACTGCTTACGGTTGGGGAAATCATGCCCTAGCCGGATATCTGAAAACCTATACAGAAACAGATCCTATTTTTGTTGCTTCGGCATCTTATGGTATTACATCAACAGATATTTCAAATTGGAATACTTCGAGCGGAATAACGAATACTGATATTTCAAATTGGAATACCGCTTACGGATGGGGAAATCACGCTTTAGCCGGATATCTGAAAACCTATACAGAAACAGATCCTATTTTTGCGGCATGGAATAAATCGGCCGGAATCAGCATTACAGAAAGCCAGATTAATGATTTGAAAACCTACGAATTGGCGTTTGCCAAAAACACAGCTTTCAATAAAAACTTTGGAACAGCCGCCGGAACAGTTGCAGAAGGAAACGATTCTAGAATCCTCAACGGCCAAACTGCTTACGGTTGGGGAAATCATGCAACAATGGGTTATTTAACTAGTTTATCAGAAACGGATCCGATCTATACCACCTCTGCTGCCGCTGGAATTACCAGTACAAACATCACCAATTGGAATACTGCTTTTGGTTGGGGAAATCATGCTTTAGCGGGCTATTTAACAGTTGAAAACAACAATACGTTGGACAAAGCCTACGATCAAGGTGGTGCTGGAGCAGGGAAGACAATTGTTGCCGATGCGGGAGCATTAACTATAAGCGGCACGGATGGGATTATTTCGACAGGTACTTTTGGCTCTGGTTCAGCATTGGCGACAACGGGAGCCGGAACGAGGATGATGTGGTATCCGGCTAAATCATCGTTTCGAGTAGGAGCCGTTTCAGGAACGGAATGGGACGACGCAAATATTGGTAATTATACTATGGGGCTGGGTTACAAAGTTACAGCCAGCGGTGATTATTCCACAGCAATTGGACATACAACAACAGCTAGTGGTGATTATACTTCCGCAATTGGGTATAAGGTAACGGCTAGCGGTCCCAATTCTACCGCCATGGGAAATTATGTGAGTACGGGTTCGGTGAACGGGTCGTTTGGAATTGGCGATAACAGTACAACTGCAGTTATGACTATCACAACAGCAAATCAAATGAATATGCGTTTTGATGGAGGATACAAACTATACACCAATGCTGCGGCTGATTTAGGTGTTTATTTAGCCAACAATTCAAATAGCTGGGCAAGTATATCCGACTCCACTAAAAAAGAAAATATTATCCCTGCTGATGGCGAATATTTCTTGAATAGTATTTCTAAAATGAAAATAGGTTCTTGGAATTATAAAGTTCAAGACCCTAAACACCGTCATTATGGACCAATGGCTCAAGATATTTTTCATTATTTTGGAAATGATGGATTGGGGATTATTGGCAATGACACCACGCTGTCGTCCGCTGATATTGATGGAATTATGATGATTGCAATTAAAGCAGTGGAAAAACGGACTCAAAACACTGCAGAATTGAACAATCGGGTCAGCGAGTTGGAAAATGCGATGGATAAATTATCGGCCGTACTTGAAGAGCAAACCTCACTGATCAAATCTCAACAAGCTTTGATAGATGCATATCGGAAGGAACTCGAAAAATAATACGGTTCTCTCTTAAAAGACAATAAAGGGATTCTTTATACCAAAGAATCCCTTTATTTTGTTTAGCATGGGATGATTCATGTTTTATTATAAAACCCAGATTGTGTTTTCCTAAACCCTTTTGTGTGGGTTTATCATATTTTCAGGAGCAAGAATCTCGTCTAGTTTTTCTTTCGACAAAAGGTTCTTTTCCAATACGAGCTCGTAAACGCCGCGTCCACTTGCTAATGCATCTTTGGCTAATTCGTTTGCGTTATCATAACCAATGTATGGATTTAGAGCGGTTACAATTCCTATGCTATTTTTAATCATGCTGCGACAATGCTCTTCATTTGCGGTAATTCCCCGAATGCAACTGTGGTTAAGTGCATCCATTCCGTTTTTCAACATCTCAACAGATTCGAACAAACTTTGTACAATTACGGGTTCGAATACATTCAATTCCAGTTGGCCATGCTCTGCAGCAAGACCAACGGTTAGGTCGTTTCCGATTACTTTAAACGCGATCTGATTTACTACTTCAGGAATTACCGGATTCACTTTGCCGGGCATAATGGTTGATCCAGGCTGCATGGGTGGCAAATTGATTTCGTTGAATCCTGCTCGTGGTCCACTCGACATCAAACGAAGGTCGTTACTCATTTTGGAAAGCTTGATAGCCAATCTTTTTACGGCTCCTGAATAAGCAACAAAGGAGCCCGTATCTTGGGTTGCCTCAATTAAATTTAAGGCCAACTTGATATCCATTCCTGTAATATCACGCAAATGGCGGATTACTTTTTCGCTATATCCAACTTCGGCATTTATCCCCGTACCGATGGCCGTACCGCCCATATTCACTTCGAGGAAGTAAGATGCATTGTAGGTTAGATTATTTATCTCTTCCGTTAAAGTGACCGCATAAGCATCAAACGACTGCCCCAACGACATGGGCACCGCATCCTGCAACTGGGTACGTCCCATTTTTAGAATGTGTGCAAATTCACGACCCTTGTCTTCGGTTACTTTGATGAGGTTTTTCAATACCTCGATCAGTTTTTTATTATTATTAATTAAAGCGATTTTAATCGCCGTTGGATAAGCATCGTTGGTAGATTGTGAAAGATTAACATGGTTGTTTGGATGGCAGTGTTTGTATTCTCCTTTTTCATAACCAAGGATTTCCAAAGCGCGATTTGCAATCACTTCATTGGCATTCATATTGGTGGATGTACCAGCACCTCCTTGAATCATATCTACCACAAAGTGATAGTGATACCGATTCGACATCACTTCACGACACGCCTGAACAATCGCCTGAGTAAGTGTTTCGTCGATAAGACCCAATTCATTATTGGCTTTAGCTGCTGCCATTTTAACCATGGCGAGTGCCTCAATCAATACGGGATAAAAGTTGAGAGTAACTCCACTGATATTGAAGTTTTCCATGGCTCGCAATGTCTGTATTCCATAATAACTTTCGTAAGGAACTTCTCTGTAACCTAATAAATCATGTTCTGTACGCGTTTTTCCGGAAACGTATTGTGATGCACTCTGATTCGACATATTATTTGCATGTTGCATTCGTCGTGAGATAATTCGGGCGACATTGGAAAGCACTTTTACTGCAATAGAGCCGTTCTCATAAAAATAAGAATTATCGAGGATGAGCATCTCGGCATCTTCGGTAATTCTTGCGTTGGTAGAATGTGGTGCATCGTCCATCAAAGAACCTTCGCCAAAGAAATCACCGGAAGAAAAAAGGGTTAATCGTTTTTCATCTCCGTAAGTATTTGTTGTAAATAGCTCTACAGCGCCAGTACAAACAATAAAAATATGCATGCGGGGCGTTCCTTGAGTAAATAGATAATCTCCTAGGCTGTATGATTTTTTATAAATATGGTTTGCAATACTACTTAATCCTGCTTCTCCGATTCCTCTGAAAAGCTCTACTTTCTTGATGAACTCTTTTGTGTTCCCTTTATCCATAGTCCTTAATTTTAATAAAGCGGCTAAGGTAAACACAATTTTTTTCGTGAAATATTAAACAAGAATTTATTTTTCTGTGGAGTCGATTTAGATTTTTTGATAAAACAAATAAGGCAATCTATTGCTAATTTTTGGTGTCGCCTAAAATTTCACAGTAACGTTTTGCTTTGTATTCTCATGCAAACTCAAAGGAACAGGCGAAACTTTGACCAAAGATTTCATAAGTTCTTTTTGATTTTCTTTCAGATCTAACATCGAAAAATCAAATTCAATTTTCACCTCAGCCACGCGGCGAGGATTTTCCGACATTATTTTCCATGTTTTGGCGGTTGCTCCATCAATACGAAAGCCGGCTTCTTCAGCTTTGATGCCCATAATCGTAAAAATACAACTGGCCAATGAGGTAGCCAATAAATCGGTGGGCGAAAAAGTTTCTCCCTTTCCTTTGTTATCGGTAGGAGCATCTGTAATCAATTTATTCCCCGATTGAACATGAATGGCTTCTGTTCTTAACTGACCGATATAGGTTGTGCGAATGGTTTCCATAATAGTGTGTTTTGCTAGTAAGCTTTTAGAAGAAAGACGACAAACGTTTTGCTAGTATTGTTCAATTAGATTTTTAAATACAAAAGGTTTAAGTTTTTTCGGCTTGCTTCCAAATCGCTTAAAAGGCTGTTTTTGGTATCTTCAAACCGATCTTTTACTTCTCTAAAGAGCTGATCGTAATAATTAATGCCTTCCCTTATATTTTCAACGAAAGCGACTAAACTACTTTTTTCTTTATTTGTGGTTGTGGCCGTTAAATCCTCAATTTTGCTATTAAGAAAATCGATATACAGATTCAACTCTTTGATAAACATATTGGGACGATCGGTACGCGAAATCATATTCGCTCTTCCGTAGATATGATCCACCATTTCTCTCAGGCTCATTGTTTTTGAGAAATAAGCCATATTAGGTCCCGGACAAACCGAAACACCTAGACCTTCGGTTTTGGTATCTAAGTTATTTACCAGCAAAGCCGATGTCCCCAGACCAACACATATACACGATTTTTCTATGATTCTGTCGAATTTTTTCTGATGTTCTTGGTTCGGAAGTTTCTCTGCATCCAATTCTTTTAATTTTAGACGCTGATATTGGCGCGAAGCAGTGCAAATACTCTTTTCCGTAAACTCATTGTTTAATGCTACATATTTCTTGGGACAAAGACTGCCGGGTTTTCCTTCGGCGGCGATGGCTAATTTTTCAATGTCTTTTGTGTTTCCTCGGAGGCTATTGAATGGAACACCCAGAGGAGAAATACCGCTTAAATACAAGTCATCTTCTTTGGCCGCCTTTAGTAAATCCAATGTTGTATTGTCGACATTCACCACATCGGGAACCAACATAAAGGGTGTGCCCCAACCAACAGAATCCATTTTGTAATGATCGAGAAGAAACTGATGCTCTTCGGCGGTTCCCACGCCACCCTGAGCTGTAATGAGAAACTCCATTAGTTTTTTCGGAACGATGCGGCCTTTGTTAGACAGACCTTGTGCTAGAACTTCGTTTGCCAAGCGGTTCAATTGGTCTCTTTTTTCTTTAAATTCGGCTAAAACTGGACCCAACAGAAATCCTTCGCTAGCAAAAGCATGGCCTCCACAGTTCAGTCCCGATTCAATTCTGTATTCAGAAACCCAGAGTCCTTTTTTTGCAAAAAACCTACCTTGAATCAAAGCCGATCTATAATCGCTCACTTTAAGAACAATTTTCTTTTTTAGTTCGCCATTTTCGTTGGGATAGAAATCCTCAAAATTTTCCATATACCCATACAGGCGTGGATTCATTCCTGCAGAAAGCACAATGGATGATCTTAGCTTGCTATTGGCAAAACCCCTCAACGCAGCATGCGCATCGTTGTATTCCACTGGCAATTTCTCACCCTTAAAATAATTGTCCTTATCAATTTTGGTCATGATATTAACATCAATGCTGCCCATTGATAAATTACTCTTAATCCAGCTTCTAATCTCATCGACATTAAAATGCTTGGAAGTAAGCTTGCTGAACTCTTGTTTCAAAGTTGAACTCTCTGGCAAAAGGTTAAAATATTCTTTTAATTCGTGGACTTTATCGTTGGTAGCATTTTTTAAATCTTCAAATTTCTTCTCTGCCAATTTGTTAATCAAATTCAAATAAGAGGTAATTCTTTCTGCCCTGAAATCTTTGGTTTTTTCTGAAATTTCTTCGTAAGGAATATCAAAATTAGCACAATACATCTTTCTTAGTTTTTCGAGAAGGATATCATCGACCAGTGAAATGACTGAATCAATGCCTAAATGTGAAACTTTTAGGGGCGTATCAATGGTGAATCCAATTCCCATTACGGGTATATGAAAAGAATGTGTTTTTGACATGGTTTAAGTTGTTTTTCGATCAAATTCTTTTTTGAGAAAAATCTGGAGCTTTCGTAATGACGTAGAGCAATATTTAATTTTCCCGAATTTATTAATGTATATTTCTAAACTATTTAAATAAATATTCGACAACAAAGGTAATAGATAAGCTGATAGTTGGCCATAAATTAGGCAGATTTAACAAAAAAAGGATTTCCGAGTGGGTGGTTTTTGGAAAACCCATTCTAAATCAATTTGATTGTTCCGAGATTCTTTGGGAGATTAACTCAATATGAACGCTTGCTTTTTTCAATCCGGCCGAAATGGCTTCAATATTTAATTCTCCTTTGGTGAATTCGGAGCCAACTATTAACATTGCTTTTCCATAAAAAAGCTTGACTTTATCTGATTTGAATGGAGCAAAGGATTGTGGATTCCCATTCCCTACGCCGGCAATTTTTCCCGCTCCTTTTAGTTCAATTTCGATCAGGTTTTCTGCCAACGGACAAGCAATTCCGTTTTTATCGAGTGCTTCGATTAAGATATAAGCCAAGTCTTCGCCATTGGCCATTAGCTGTGTTCTGTCGGACGAAAGTTTTATTTGATAAGGTTCTCCGGCAGTTCTCATCGTTTGTTCGCCGATTTTACGGTCATTTTTATATGCAATGGCCACTAGTTCTCCCGGCTGATAAATTACATCTTTCCACATTAAGCGGAATCGTTCGGTCGATATTTTGGAATCTGGATTCTTGCATTTTTTTCCAAGTGATTTGCCGTTCAAAAACAGTTCGGCACAATCGCCATTGGTATAAACGAAAACAGGAACATTTTTACCTATTCGCCCTTCCCAATTCCAATGCGGAAGGATGTGAATGGTGGTTTCTTCTGGTTTCCAATAACTTCTATACAAATAATATCGATCTTTCGGGATTCCACACAAGTCCAGCACGCCGAAGTAGGAACTTCTGGAGGCTTCTTTGTCGGTCAATCCATTCTCTTTCGCCCATTGATTCGTGTAGGGTGCGGGCTCACCCAGATAATCGAAGCCTGTCCATATAAATTCTCCTGCAATGTATGGTTCTTGTTGTTGCCACATAAAATCATCATCAGCCAGTTCGGCCCATTCGGGTGCGTTAAAATCGTAGGAGCTCACCTGCAATGATTTGGTAAATTCGGTTTTTTGTTCGGGCAATGGGAACTCATAAAATCCACGTGTGCTTAAAGTAGAAGCAGATTCGCTAATAATCACCGATTTGTTTGGCTCCAATTCTCGAGCCAAACGGTATCTCCGGCCATAATTCCAACTATGAATGTCGTAAAAATCGAAGTGACGAAGTTTTGCGCTTTCGTAGCTATCGCAAACAAGGGTTGTGGCACGTGTTGGATCAAACTCCTTTACATACTTCAGCATGGTTTGGAGTTTATAAAATCCGCTGTCGATATTCCACTGAACATCACCTATTTCGTTTCCAACACTCCAAATAAAAATGGAAGGATGATTTCTGTCTCTTTGAATAAAATTGCGAATATTGCATTCAGCAAAATTCTCAAAGTTTGTCGTATCAAGGATATCGGCTTTCCCATCGTATTTATCAAAAAATTCCTCAAAAACAAGAATCCCCATTTTATCGCATAAATCCAACATTTCGGGTGCAGGTGGATTGTGACTGGTACGGATAGCATTGCAACCCATACTTTTCATTATTTCCAGTTGTCGCTCCATGGCCCTTTTATTGAAGGCAACGCCCAAAGGGCCAAAATCGCTGTGAAGATTGGCGCCTTTCAATTGAACGCGTCTTTCGTTCAGAAAAAAGCCGCTGTCGGCAGTAAACCGAATTGTTCTTAAACCAAACGTGGAATGGTAGGTATCTATTTGTTTTTTGTTCCGATAAACGCTCGTTTCGACCTGATAGATCGTAGGATTTTCAATATCCCAGCGTTTTGGATTTGGTATTTGAATAGAAAGATCAAAAATCTCCTGAGTGTTTTTTGCAATATTTCCACTTATTTCTTGCTCTACAAATTGCTTTGTCCCCGTTTCGTATATTCGATGTTTTAGAGTTATTTCTGCGTCCGAAGTAGAATAGTTGTTCAGTCTGGCGGCTATTTTTATTTCGGCTTTTTCCTGATTTAAAACGCTTGTTGTTATCTGCGTTCCCCAAATTGCCACATGGATAGGATTTACGGCAATCAATTGGATTTTTCGATAAATACCGGCGCCCGGATACCAGCGACTGTCATGTTGGCGAGTATCTACATGAATCGCCAAGCTGTTTTCTTGTCCGAATTTTATATGTTCACTCACCTCTAGATAAAAAGAA
This sequence comes from Draconibacterium orientale, assembly GCA_020718315.1. Classification (GTDB taxonomy): domain Bacteria; phylum Bacteroidota; class Bacteroidia; order Bacteroidales; family UBA12170; genus UBA12170. The sequence goes on along the minus strand of DYSK01000049.1, from coordinate 4,611 downwards.
TTGTATGCATAATCCCATTCTCCAACAAGCTTTCCATTAACATATATCTTGGGAAGAGACATAATTCCATCAAAAAGTAAGTATAGTTTTTTGTTAGCGTAATTGCTTGGGATTGTTAGTTTTGTTCTATACCAAGCCTCAGCTTTCCAAGGCAGTTTTCCGGTGTTTCCGTCGCCTTTGATTTCGAAATTTTCGTTGATAGCCCAATCGTGGGGAAGATTTACATTTTCCCAATTACTGTCGTCATATTCTGATAGAAATGCTTTTTCGTTCATTCCCTTTGAAAATTTCCAGCCTTTAGTGAGCACTATTATTTCTCTTTTGTTGGAGCATGAGAACAAGAGGAATTGTCCAAAGATTAGGACGAAAAATAATGGAATTTTGTAGAAAGAGCGTTTTGTATGCATTTTTTTAGTTGAGTGCTCCGCGCGATTATAATTTGGGCAAGAGCGCAAGTTGTGCGCGATATTCGGCTAATAGTGTGGAAATTATTTCTGAAACGGGAAGTATTTGATCGATGTTGGCGCTAACTTGTCCTATTTCCAATTCTCCTGTAATCATATCACCTTCAAACATTCCTTTTTTAGCTCTTCCTTTTCCAAGGTGTTCTACCAATTGGCTTATTCCGGCACGTTCGTTTTCCATTTTTTTCATTTCTCGGTAGAAGTCGTTTTTCAAAAGGCGAACCGGTACAAGATTTTTAAGAATCAATTCTGTTTCGCCTTCTTTTGCTGCTACAATTTTCTGTTTGAACTCAGGATGAGCTGAAGATTCTACCGAAGCTACAAAGCGGCTACCTATCTGAACGCCCTCTGCGCCCAATGCCATAGCGGCAAGCATAGATTTTCCACAACCGATTCCGCCTGCTGCAATTAAGGGGATGGAAACCGTTTTTCGAATTAAAGGAACGAGCGACATGGTGGTGGTTTCTTCAAAACCATTGTGGCCACCGGCTTCAAAACCTTCGGCGACAATAGCGTCCACGCCTGCTTCAACACATTTTAAAGCAAATTTTGTGTTGGCCACCACATGAACAACGACAATTCCATTTGACTTTAGTTTAGCAGTATATTTATTCGGATTGCCCGCCGAGGTAAACACAATCGGCACTTTTTCATCTACAATAATTTGGATATGATTTTCTATTTCCGGATACAATAAAGGCAAATTGACGCCAAAAGGTTTTGATGTAGCTATTTTGGTTTTTCGAATATGGTCTCTCAATATTTCGGGATACATGGATCCGGCTCCAATTAGGCCAAGTCCTCCGGCATTGCTAACCGCCGCTGCTAATTCCCAGCCGCTACACCAAATCATTCCACCCTGAACTATGGGGTATTCAATCCCAAATAGTTGACAAATTCTGTTCATGCTCAATTATTTTAATATCATAAATTGTTGACGAATTTCGGCTCCAAAATTGGGTTCAAAAACACTTAGCTCCTCTTTTGATTTGGTGGCGATTATTTTTAGACTTCCCTTTCCCGTTTTTTTCGATGGGAAATAAATCCCATCGCCTAGTTTGTCGTAAACGATCAGTTCATAACAACCCGGAAGCAACTCTAAGTTGTAATTATACGTAGAGTCATTCACGAAATTCGTTGCTTCAAAAAGAGGAACCCCCATATCGTCAACCAATTCGATGCTATTATCGGCGGCAGCCAAATTAGTTGCAAACAAAATACTGATTTTGTTAGGATAAACCGGAGCGAGATTTATTTCTGATGAAAGCATGTTATTGGCGGTTTCCTCGTCCTTTTTTTGGTTTACTTCTGCAATGGAAACAAAAAAATTTGACGGCGTCTTTTTTTGATTGTAGAAGTACCAATTTAAAGGCGGAAGATAGACTATTTCTTCTTCCATAAAAGCCAATTCTCCGCGCCAGCGATATTTCGTTTCTTGCTTTTCGTCGGGGCCGTATTTAATAAGTAGTGTTTTCAGTGTATCGGAACCGGTATTTTTTACCTGAATCACCGGTGAACTGCAGATAGGATTGTATCGATTGTGCAGGTGGCTACTGGTTGGAGCTAAAATTTCTACCAACGCTGCATCATTTTTTAAACGTGCTTCTTCAAATAAAATAAGGTTTGCTGACAAAAGAAACCCTTTAAGTAGTTTGTTTTCCTTTGAAGCTTCTTGGAGTTGTAAACTTATATTTAATGTAGTATCGGCTCCTAAAGTAATGATGTGATCATAAACGCGTAAAGTTTGTCCGGGACACCAATTTGTCCGCGAATAAATCCACGGGCCTGATTGGGGAAATAAAGCATTCAATCCGCAGTCGTCACGCCAAATAGGTCTTTTAGCAACTGTTTGTTTGTTAATATCCAAGAAATAAAATTTACTGCAATCAGCTTCATTTGGGTATTTGTTTTCGCTTCCGATGCCCGACAAATAAATTTTTAAAAGTGCATATTTTATATTTGTGGAAATTTTGACACTCTTTGTTTTTAGCTGCTGATTGATGGGTTTGGCTTTGTCGGAATATGCAAATCCGTTTATGTCGCTATGCCACAGATTGATAATTGTATTAACTTTTGCCGGAGCCGTTCCTTTTCTCCATTTGAATTTCAACGAAAAGTTGGTCGTCAAAGAACGATTGCTGCTTTCGAGTTGCAAAACAACAGCCTCATCGAAGAGCGAGCTATAGGCGCTGATATCGAAAGAAAAGACGAGGTCTTTGTCGGTCTTTTGGTTGGCCCAGGGCATAAAGAATCGGGCAATTTCAATTGCTTCGGTTTTCTCCTTATTTTGTCGGAGAACCTCAATTCGAATTGGGCTTTGAACAAAAGTTTTGTTCAGTGGCAAAGCCGAAAAGCGAACTTCCAAATAAAGAATTTCGACATCTTGGTGGGCTGGGAAAAGTACAAAGTTTTTTATTTGGGCTTTTCCGCTTCGAATTGCAATAGAAGCCAATGTGGTATCGCCGCGTAGTGAAACGAACTCATTTTGAGCTTTTGCTTGATGATGCAAGCTAAAATACAAGGCGATAAAGAAAAACAGTGCTTTTTTTTCCATCTGTTTACCGTTTTATTTTTTTGATAATGTAGAAGTTTGCCAATAGGAAAACCTACTTATTGTCGCATATTCCAAAAATACACGATTTTTCAGCGTATTACCAAGTCCGAAGAAATATCTTTTTTATCCTTCATTGGGCGGTGGTGCCGATGCAGCAAAATTCGTTTGAGAGGGATCAAAAAAACTGTTGAGACGAGAAATTTTATTCTTCGTTTTCGTCTTGAAGGAAAATGCCCCGTTCCTCAATTCGAATTAATTTCTTTTTGTATAAGCCGCCAATCGCTTTTTTAAATGTTTTTTTGCTCATTTGAAGTTGAGCATAAATAGCTTCCGGTTCACTTTTGTCGTTTAGGGCAATAAAGCCTGCTCTATTTTGAAGCAGTTCGAGTATTTTTTGGGCGCTTGGTTCTACATTCACATATCCTTGTTTTTGAAGGCTCACGTCAATTTTTCCGTCTTCACGAATATTTTTAATGTAGCCAGTAAGAACATCGCCTACATTGAGTTCGCGAAAAGTTTCGCTGGAATACACCAAACCACGGTGGGCGTGATTGATGATGACTTGAAATCCAAGTTCAACTCTTTCGGTTACAATCAAATCCGCTTTTTCGCCGATCACAACACTAATAAAATTCGTTTCCAAAAATTTATTGAGTTTATTTGAACCCACCAATCGGTTGGTTTTCTCATCTAGAAAAAGCCGCACTACATACCAGCGGTTTATTTCCATTTGTTGGTTTTGTTCATTAAATGGAATCAGCAAATCTTTTTCTAATCCCCAATCCATAAATGCCCCAACTTGATTTACGTCTTTCACTCTAAGAAAAGCAAATTCGTTCAAGGTTATTTTGGGAATCAGATTTGTAGCGATCAGTCTATCTTCGGAATCGGTATAAATAAATACGTCCACTTCATCTCCAACTTGTGCATTAGGCGATAAATATTTTGTGGGCAGTAAAACATCATTTCCTTCGTCATCGAGCAAATAAGCTCCGTGAGTTAAGATTCTGTCAATACGCAATTGGTTGTATTCGCCTAAAGTTATCATTGTTTGATTTTTTTTGCAAAGAACGCGAATTTTTTTCGATTTCGTTTGGCTTTCGTTCTGAAAATCAGGGACAGTTTTGCAATTCAAAAAAATTGATTATTATTGCTAAAAATCTAATTTTATGCAAGATCAACTACTCGCTTTAGATCAAATTCGCCTAAACTTTAGTCCAGCTTCACTTCTCTCATTAAATATTGGCATTGCGGTGGTGATGTTTGGCGTAGCCTTGGAAATCAAAATTGATCATTTTATAGCATTAATACGAAATCCAAAATCACCGATTATTGGAATTATCGCCCAATTTATATTGCTTCCTGCTCTCACATTTTTGATGGTTTTGGCTATGCGAAATTTTTTAACCCCAACCATGGCATTGGGTGTGATTTTGGTAGCCGCTGCTCCAGGTGGCAATATTTCCAATTTTATTTCAAGTCTCTCAAAAGCCAATGTGGCTTTATCAGTAAGTTTAACGGCTTTTGCTACACTTGCCGCCATCATTATGACGCCTTTAAATTTTGCTGTTTGGGGAAAGTTAGCGGTTCAAG
>DYSK01000048.1 GCA_020718315.1 Draconibacterium orientale | reverse complement strand
AGCTATTTTCGGATAAATCTCTTTTATCATCACAAAAAGCAGAGCCAAAACGAGCAAAATGGATCCCAACAGAGCAATGTTCTCGCCCGAAGAATACGTTGTTGGTTCGAATTTGAACTCAATCGTATGATTTCCAGCCGGAATCAGCATCGCACGAAGTGTATAATCTGCACGGAAATAGTCGGCTTTTTGTCCATCTATATATGCATTCCACCCCTTATCGTAATAGATTTCTGAAAAAACAGCCAATTTTGTACTGAGCGCATTTGCTTGATACGTCAAGTGGTTTGGCAGATAACTTCCGAGTCGAATCGTAGATAAATCGGACTGAAAATCGAGTTTTCCTACACGGCTTTCAAATCGTTTGTCCAGAAGAACACTTTCTTTGCTGTTGAATGTTTTTAATTTTTCGAGCTCTTCGTTCGCGTTTGCTACCCATATCAAATCTTTTGCAAACCACGCTGCTCCATTGGCGTTTGGATTGACCAAAGGGGAAGCCGCCGGATTGTAGATAATGTATTTGGTATTCAGCATATTCAGAACAGGAATTTGTTCAAAAGCACTTTGAATACTTGCTTCGGTAGGTTGGCTTTGCAATGTGGACGAAATCTTGGCTATCTCATCCATCAATATATGATCGATCAAATCTTGATAACGACCCAATTTGGCGGAATGATAGCCACCAATGGATTGGTGAAAATACGAAACACTTGCATCACTAAATGGATTGTTCAGATTAAGCACCCTAAAACTGGCATTTTTATCTTCCAAAATCAATTTATCGGCTTGACTTGCTTGATAAGGCTGCTCAATCAATCGGGCACGATCAAAATTTCCGTCGTTCAAATAACGCTTGTTTACCGAATACAAATCAATGAGGACAAGGATTCCAAAGAGAGCGATTAAACTTGTCTTGGATATTTTTTTGTTAGCAAAAGCAAAAATAAGCACCATAAAAATGGTGATAAGTAAAAATGTTCTTATTGCATCGGCTTTGAAAATGCTAATTCGGGCCAATTCGATATTTCTTAGAATCGCCGTAATTTGGGCATTGTTTTGTCCACCGAAAAATTGGGCGTTTTCAACATTGCTGAAAAAACTAAAAATTCCGGGAACCAGATAAAAAACAATACTCAAGCCTGCTGTTAAAAGATAGGCAACAAGAATCCAATTTCTGAATGAAAGAATATTTATCGGATTTTTAATCAACTCCCAAAGTGCTAAAATAGCTATGAGAGGAATCGTAAATTCGGCAATAATTAAGGTCATACTCACCGCTCTGAATTTGTTGTAGAGAGGGAAATAATCCATAAAAAAGTCGGTCAAAGGCATAAAATTCTTTCCCCAAGCAAGCGCCATCGAAAGTACTGTAGCCAGCAACAACGCCCATTTCAGATTTCCTTTCACAATAAATAAACCTAAAACGAAGAGAAAAACTATGAGTGCTCCGGCATAGGTGGGGCCGGAAGTAAAAGGTTGATTTCCCCAATAAGACGAAATGTAATTCTGGGCAATGACTTGTTGATATTGTGGATCCACCTGATCCATAGCTTTTTTGTTGTTTGCTAATATATCCGATGCACCGCCTTTTATATTTGGGATGAGCAAACTCCAACTCTCGGCAATGCCGTAGCTCCATTGAGTTGCATAATCTTTATCCAATCCGCTTGTTTGGTTTTTTTCGACGGATAAAAGTTCCGATTTTCCGCGCATCGACTGAGCAGAATATTCTTGAGTGAGCAAAAGATTGGTGATATTTGGCAAAATTGCTAAAACCGCAGCAACAACTAAAATAAGGGTGCCTTTTCCAAATTGAACCAAGGTTTTGTTTTTCAGATGTTCTAATAAAATGAAAAAAGCCAAAATAAGAATCAGCAGCAGTAAATAGTAAGTAATCTGCAAATGATTGGCCGAAATCTCTAAAGCCGCAAAGAGCGCAGTTAGCACTCCGCCCAAAACATATTTCCCTCTGTAAGTCAACAGAATTCCGCCCACCAAAGGCGCCATATAAGCAATGGCATAGGCTTTTGTATTGTGACCGGCTCCAATAATGATGATAAAATAAGTAGAAAAAGCAAAGGACAAAGCGCCCACAATACTTAACCAAGGATCAACTTTTAAGACAATTAGCAGGATAAAAAAGCCCAAAAAATAAAGAAACAATATATTTACCGGATGCGGCAATCCCAATTGCAGTATTTTCCCAATTGATTTTACCCAATTATTGGGATACTGTGTCGAAATTTGATAAGCCGGCATACCCCCAAACATGGAGTTGGTCCAAAGCGGCTCACTTTTGTAGACTGCTCTGTAATCTTGAATTTCTTTCGAAGCTCCTTTGTAAACAGTAATATCGTGTTGTTTAAGCTTTTTTCCTTGCAAAACAGGCGACATATAACTTAATCCAACAAGGATAAAAATAAGAATGGCGGCAAAATAAGGAATCGTTTTTTTTAAAAATGCAGTATTCATAGCGTCTTATTTATTCTTTAATTTCTTCAAAATCAACATATTCGCCTAATTCGTCTTTGTGAGCCGCTTTTTCTTTCGAAGAAGTTGGTTTTTTAATATTTATTTCGCCTTCCCTCGAATACGAATTGTTTTGTTGCTGAAACTGCTGATTCATTTGTTTTTGTGCTCTCTTAATAAAACTTTTCAAGAGAAAAGGAAACAGCAATCGGACAAGTGTAGGCCCGATTACAAATATCAAAATAAGAATTATTAAAAATGTCAAGATCCGAATGATTTAAATTGTCTTGCGAAAATAATTGTTTTTTACAGAACCCTCAAACTAAGTTTTGTAAATTCATCTGTTTTAATAATTTTTAAGTAGAAAGTTGGCCAAATTTGTCTTTTGTAGAAATTATAAAAAAATGTATCGAGAATTGTAACGAAAATCAAAATTTTTGGTCATATAGCTGAAAAAAACAAACAATTTAACCTCTTTGAAGAATGATACAGAAAACATTTTATTTTTCTCTATTCATGATTTTGTTCTTGAATCTGAATGCCTTGGGACAAGATTTAATCAAGAAAAATTACAAAGCAATCGAAATTCAAAATCCGCCCATTGTGGATGGATTATTGGACGATGAAGCCTGGCAGTTGGGCGAATGGATAAACGATTTTACACAGTTCGAACCTTACAACAATGCAAAGCCCACTCAGCAAACAATGTTTAAGGTGGTTTTTGATAAAGACAATCTTTATGTGGCCATCAAAGCCTTCGACACACATCCCGACAGTATCGTAAAACGGCTCACCAGACGCGACGATCCCGATGGCGATTTTGCGGGCATTGCCTTTGATAGTTATCACGATTTGCGCACTGCATTTATGTTTGCGGTGAGTGCCGGTGGCGTTAAGTTTGATCAAATGTTAACAGAAAATGGAGAAAATGAAGATACTTCCTGGGACGCTAATTGGTGGGTGAAAGTAGATATTACGGATGAAGGTTGGGTAGCTGAAATGAAAATTCCTTTTAGTCAACTTCGATTCGACAAAAGCTCCGATGGGATTTGGGGAATGCAAGTTTTTCGGCAAATATACCGTCACAACGAATTGGATTTTTGGCAGCACACTCCAAAAGATGCTCCGGGTTTGGTTCATTTATTTGGCGAAATTAATGGATTCGAATCCATCAAACCTCAAAAAATATTCGACATTACTCCTTACGCCATTGCAAAAATAGAAACCTACGAAGCCGAAGCCGGAAATCCTTTTGCCGATGGAAATGAAAAAACAATCAATGGCGGAATCGACGCTAAAATTGGAGTTACCAATAACCTCACTCTCGATTTAACCATAAATCCTGATTTTGGCCAAGTGGAAGCCGATCCTTCGGAAGTAAACCTAACAGCCTACGAAACATTCTTTGAAGAAAAACGCCCTTTCTTTATCGAAGGAGCCAATATCACCAGCTTTGGGATGGGAATTGGAGACGGCGGTGTTGGAAACGACAATCTTTTCTACTCGAGGCGCATTGGCCGCCGACCAAGACTTTATCCTGATTTGGCAGCAAATGAATATGCCAATATTCCGGTTTTTACGCCCATTATTGGCGCTGCAAAACTAACCGGAAAAACAAGCAATGGTCTCTCGGTTGGTTTTATCGAAAGCGTTACGGCCGAAGGAAAAGCCGAAATTGATCTGAACGGAAGTCGGCGCTTCGAAACAGTAGAGCCTATGACCAATTATTTTCTCGGTCGCGTTCAAAAAGATTTTAATCAAGGAAATACCATTGTTGGCGGAATGATTACGAGTACAATCCGCTGGCTGGAGCCGATTACCGAAGATTATTTTCATAAATCGGCCTATACTGGAGGATTCGATTTTACGCAATATTTCAAAGATAAAAAATGGATGCTAAACGTAAATACAGCTTTCAGTCAGGTAAACGGAACAAAAGAGGCCATCAAAATAACGCAAGAATCATCCGCAAGGTATTTTCAGCGCCCTGACAATGATTATGCAGCCTACGATATTTCGAAAACTTCTTTAACAGGCATGGGTGGCCGGATGCAACTGGTTTATCAGAAAAAACATTGGACATTTTTAAGCGTCCTTCTTTGGAAGACTCCGAGTTTTGAATTGAACGACATGGGCTATCTTCGCCAAGCCGACCAAGTGTTTGCAATGGTTTGGGGACAATATAAAGTTTGGGAACCAAAAGGGATTTACCGCAATTGGAATTTCAGTGGCGATTATTACAATATCTGGGACTTTGGAGGCAATTTGCTCGGAAACGGAATGGAATTGAATGCCAATATGAATTTTAAGAATTTTTGGAGTTTTTGGGGACATGCCAATCTGAATACCAATGGGATATCAAACACTGTCTTGCGTGGAGGCCCAAGAATGAAAACGCTTGGGAGTGCAAATATTCAATACAATATCAGTACAGATAGTCGAAAAAAAATCTACTTCGATGCTTACAATAATTTCGGGAAAGGATTTGAAGAAAGCTCAAAAACCTTCATTGCTTCGGTAGGAATAACCTACAAACCCACAAACACCTTGTCCATTTCGTTCTCTCCGCAGTACAATCAAACGTACCAAGAACTGCAATACATCGGACAAGAAACTTTCGACGGAAACGCCCGATATCTCTTTGCCGGTTTAGATCAAAGAGTCTTGAATGCTTCCATCCGAATCAATTTCAATCTAACTCCCGATCTAACATTGCAATATTGGGGACAACCATTTATTGCAAGCGGCAAATTCGACCGCTACAAAGTGATTGATAATCCTATGATTTCGAGTTATACAGATCGGTTCGATCTTTTTAGTTCAAGTCAGATTAGTAGCCTTGTGGATGGCGCCTACAATATCGACGAAAATATGGACGGTGTAATCGATTATTCTATCTCTAAACCCGACTTCAATGTGCAGGAATTCTTGTCGAATCTGGTACTACGTTGGGAATACAATCCCGGCTCAACCGTTTATTTGGTCTGGAATCAAACACGCAATGGATTTATCGACGATGGCGAAATAAATATAAGTTCCAGTATGAACAATTTGTTTGCCGACAAAGCACACAATGTGTTTTTGGTTAAGCTGAGCTATCGGATTGGATTGTAGATAGTTTTAAATATATTTCACAAAAACGCCTTGCTTGTATTTTTTCAGGCAAGGCGTTTGTTTTTGGAAGAGAAAAATTAAAACTAGATGAAACCTCTTCATTTTTCGCTCTCCAGCCTATCCTCTTGGAGGAGTGCACAAAATCGACACAAAACCGGAATCATATTCAGGCCAAGCAAAGCCATAGCATTAAAAATCAGCACGATAGATTTATAATTCCTGAACAATTTATTTTGGTTTACAAATAAATGCTTACATTTGATTGAGCACGCCCTAAATAACGCAAATCCAGTGAGCACGCTATTCCATTTCGCAAAAGCTCAAGATTTTCAAATAATGACCTAGGAGAGGCCGCATGTTTATAGAAAAGTTTGCAGAATCTATCCGACCCCGGCCGGGGTCGCAACTTCAACATCATCGCCCATTTCTACAAACATACAATCCCTCAGGAATTAAAACACCCTACATTTGATTCAACAATGACCTCGGAGAGGTCGTATGTTTATAGAAACATGAATGTTTGCAGGGCTTATTCGACCCCGGACGGGGTCGAATCTTCAACATCATCAACCATTTCTATAAACATGCAATCCCTCTGGGATTAAAATATAAACCAATAAATTATTAGTATTGTGGCTGATACATATTCTCAAATTTATATTCAAACCGTTTTTGCGGTTCAAAACCGCTACGCCCTTATTCAATCTGCTTGGGAGGAAGAATTATATAAATACATTACCTGCATTGTTCAAAACAAAGGGCAAAAGATGCTTGCAATAAACGGGACGTCCAACCATATTCATTTCTTTATAGGGATGAAACCAACTTGTTGCTTGTCCGATTTGATTAGAGAAATTAAAAAATCGTCAAATACCTTCATTAAAGAAAAGAGATTTACCCCTTATAAATTCCAATGGCAGGAAGGATTTGACGCATTTCATATAGCCATTCTCAATTAACCGATGTAATTCAAAATATTGAAAATCTAAAAGAACATCATAAAAAATGGTCTTTTAGAGATGAATATTTAGCTTTGCTAAAAGCTTCTGACATAGAATTCAAAGACGAATATTTGTTTAATTGGATTGATAACGAATAATATAGAAAAGCCCATAAAACCGAATAACAGCATAAAATTATTTGAAAACCGGTAAGTCCGTTCAATATGGGACGAAGCAGAAGAAAAATGTTATTTCCTGTTGTTGTATTCATCTTGACCGATAGTCCCGACGCAAAGATTATTGGTGCCGGATGAAGAAACGTAAAAAGCTATCGGATGTTGAGTTATCAAAAAATTGTCGACAACTGAAATTGGAATCGTCTGATGGTAAAAAATATGAAACAGATTGTGCTGACACTCAATGTTTGCTTCGTATAATTCAATCCACCTCATCACCCAAAGCAGAACCGCTAAAGCAATGGCTAGCAAAAACAGCTTACAAAGGATGCAGGAAATTTCTGACCCCGCACAAAGCCTTGACAGGGCACGAGAAAACTGGCAACGATTGGACAGAAGCGATAGGTGGATTCTATCGCCCCCCAAAAAAAATTTCAAGACAATATCGGGAAATTAAAAATCCCGCCGAAACGGGATTTCAAATTCAATTAAAAGTGGTTCCTCTTTTTGTAGGTCGTGTGTAAGAGGTGATGCGAAACTTCTCCTAGTGGCTCTTTCAAGAATTCTTTGTATATTTTTTTTATTTCAGGATTTTCGTGCGATTTGCGCTTTGGCATTCCCATATCTTCCTCATAGATAGCTTGGGTGCGCTTATTACGAATTTCTTCGTTTGTTGGAATGGGCTGACCTCCACCACCAATACATCCGCCCGGACAAGCCATGATTTCAATAAAGTGGTAAGGCGATTTTCCTTCTGCCACTTCATCCATTATTGTCCGCGCATTGATCAATCCATGGGCCACAGCTACTCTAAGTTCAACGCCTTCCAAGAAACTCCACTCCGGCAAGCAACCTTCTATTTTTATACTGGCCTCTTTAATTCCTTCCATTCCACGAACAGGAAAAATATTTAAGTTTTTAAATGGAACTTCTTTTCCGGTTACTACCTCATAAGCTGTGCGTAAAGCCGCTTCCATAACGCCTCCGGTAGCACCAAATATTACTCCCGCTCCAGTAGATTCTCCCATCAAACTATCGTAGGCACTGTCTTCCAACTCGGCAAAATTTAATCCCGACTGTTTTATCATCAATCCCAATTCGCGTGTAGTAAGTCCGGCATCGATGTCGCGAAAACCGCTGGAATTCATTTCCGGTCTGTTGGCTTCAAATTTTTTAGCAGCGCACGGCATAATCGAAACGCTTACAATATCTTCGGGTTTAATTCCTTTTTTCTCGGCATAATAGGTTTTGGATAGCGCGCCAAACATTTGCTGTGGCGACTTGCAAGAAGATAGATGTCCCAAATGTTCGGGGAAAATATGTTCTGCAAATTTTACCCAACCCGGACAACAAGAGGTCATCATCGGCAGTTTGACCGACGACTTATGATCTACTAAAACTTTTTTAAGTCGCTGCAACAGTTCACTGCCTTCTTCAATGATGGTTAAATCGGCTGTAAAATCGGTATCTAAAACAGAGTCAACACCCATCCGTTTCATGGCTGTAACCATTTTGCCCGTCACTCTTGTCCCAATAGGATAGCCCAGCATTTCGCCCAAAGCCACACGTACCGAAGGAGCTGTATTCATGATTACATGTTTTTTCTCATTTCCTATCGCTTCCCAAACGCGGTCGAAATACCTCCGTTCGGTAAGTGCCCCGGTAGGACAGTGAATTACACATTGTCCGCAATTGGTACAAATAGCTTCGTTTAATGGAAGTTCCATAAATGTGGAAATCTTCATATCTTTTCCTTTTCCGCTCACCGTGAGTGCATTCACATGCTGCAACTCGGCACAGGTTCGTACACATCGCTGACAACGAACACATTTACTATCGTCTTTTTCGATTGACCAAGAAGACCGATCGATGGTGATATTGGGTTTCAATATACTGAGATAACGATTGTTATCAATATTGTATTCGGCCGAAAGAGATTGCAATTCACAATTCATGCTTCGATAGCAGGTGGTGCATTGAGTATTGTGTTCAGAAACCAAAAGAGCCACAATATCTTTACGGGCATTTCTCACTTTTGGAGTATTTGTTCTGATAATCATTCCTTCTTCGGCCGGAGTGGAACACGATGCAGTGAGGGTTCTGCTTCCTTCTACTTGAACCACACAAATACGGCAATTCCCTGCAACACACAAATCTTCGTGATGACATAAGGTAGGAATTCGAACATTTATTTTTTTTGCGGCATCTAAAATGGTTTTCCCTTTTTCAACCGAAACAGTTTTATTATCGATAATCAAATTGATTGTTGACATAGTTTTAATTCTTTGAATTAATAAATCATCTCTTCTTTGAAATTCTTTACAATGGATGAAAATGCATTTGGAACGGATTGGCCAAGTCCACATTTTGAAGCCACTTTCATTGTTTCAGAAAGTTTCATCAACTGGTTCAGATAAGACGAAGGCATTTCTCCATGCTTAACAGCTTCAATGCCTTTCAAAAGTTGTTGAGTGCCCACTCGGCATGGAGTACATTGGCCACAAGATTCTTCTACAAAAAATTCCAAATAATCTTTAAGTATATTGTACATCGATCGCGACGAATTAAATATCATCATCGAGCCACCTGTTGGAACTCCTTCGAACCCAATTATTTTGTTGGCAAAGTCTTTTCGAGGAACACAAAAACCGGATGCACCTCCTATTTGAACGGCTTTGGTATCTCCATTGCCAAATTCGTTTACAAATTCATCAACACCTATTCCAAGCTCCAATTCATAGATTCCAGCTTTTGTGGTATCTCCGGAGACCGAAAAAACCTTTGATCCGCGAGAATCTTTTGTTCCCAGTTGCTTAAAGGGCTCCACTCCAATGCGCATAATCATATTGCAGTAAACCAAAGTTTCTACATTGTTGATTACTGTTGGTTTCCCTTTGTATCCGTTTCGCGTTGGATAAGGAGGTTTGTTGCGAGGCTCGCCGCGTTTTCCTTCCATTGATTCAAATAGGGCACTTTCTTCACCACAGATATAAGCACCACTTCCCGAAAATAGTTTAATTGTAAAGTCCAACCCAATTTCTTGCAGGTTTTTATTGAAATTCTCCAAGGTGGGAATTAACTTTTTCAGCAAGAAGTTATATTCATTTCGCAAATAGATGAATCCTTCCGTGGCTCCAATCACATACGCACAGATAGCCATTCCCGCCAAGACTTTGTTGGGCACTAAGTCCAAAATCTCTCTGTCCTTAAATGTTCCGGGCTCGCCTTCATCGGCATTGCAAATGACATATTTTTGATCGCTTACTTCTTCTTTGGCCAGTTTCCATTTGAGTCCGGTTGGGAAGCCTGCTCCACCACGTCCGCGTAAACCAGAACTGATGATTTGCTCTATAATTTCGTCCGGATGCATGGCTAAGGACTTTTTAACAACCTCAATCGGTGCACACTGCACACAGTCGAAAATAATGTCTACTTTTTTTAATTCACTGGTTTTCATGTGTATTATTTTATATTAATAGTTAGACTGATTGTCCATTCTAAAAGAATTCAGCTCAATGGTTGATTTTTTCTTCATGGCTTTTCAATTTTTCTTTCTTAAAATCTGATAAATTAGAATTTCGATAAATGTTTGGGATCCATTTCGCATAGAATTTCAACTGCACGTTCGGGCGTAATTTCCGGATATACTTCGTCGTTGATAATCATTACCGGGCCTTTGTGACACCAGCCAAGACAATTGGTCTCGATAAAAGTGAAGTTTTTATCGCGTGTGGTTTCCCCTACTTTAATCTTCAACGTCTTTTCGATGGCTTTGATTATTTCCTGTTTGCCAGCCATTTTACAACTGATGGTTTTGCATACCCGAATAACATTTTTTCCCATTGGTTTCGTAAACAAATAGGTGTAAAATGAGGCAGTTCCATACACCTCGGCAGAAGAAATATTCAAGGCTTTGGCAATTTCAACCATTCTGGGTTCAGATAGATAATTCTCCTTTGCTACCACACCTTGTAAAATTGGGAGTAAGCCATCGCGCGTATTACCATGCTTTTCAATGAGCTCGTGAAGTAAATTTTCTGTTTGAATCATGACAAATTGATTTATTGTTATTTTTTTCACAAAGATAAAAATAGTATTGTTATTTTATTCACACAAAATAAACAAACCTATAATTTATATTTATTCTAAGTTAAATGTACACCTTTATTTTCTGTTTTACTGCATTTTAGCTAATTTTCAATCCTGATAGGAAAAAAAACAAAATAAAAAGCGCTCCTAAGCAAAACTCTTTGGAAATTACTCTTCCGAAACAAAGCGGTTTGCAGTCGATCTCAATCACAAATAAAGATAGACCAAGTGAGTTCCAAACGACCATTAACAAACAAATAATTTCCGTTTGAAATAGCCTTGAACGAAAAATCACCTACGGAATGCATATATTCTTCATGGTCATTTTGCCAAAGGAATCCCTTCGGGACATTTTTCGAATAAAAAACAAATTATATACACTTGAGATATCAAATATCTTTGTAATTTTGCGCCCGCTAGTACAACAGCGTCCTGATTAATTTTCTGGCAAATAAATTAATTAGAAACAATCGAATCTAAAAAACAGGCAAACCCGACTGATTTTTGGAAATTTAACGAGAAAGTAAATGAAATGGTTAAGTTTACTTTGAATTAACTGACTGAAAATTTGGTATATTGTGGTTTTGTTTCTATTTTTGCAGCCCATTTTAAAGATGGACAGATTCAACAATGTAAAACAATTGTAAATGAATACTTTAAGTTACAAAACAAAGAGCGCAAACAAGCAAACCGTTGAAAAAGAATGGCTGCTAATTGACGCTGAGAATGAAATCCTAGGCAGACTTGCCTCTAAAGTAGCGAATATTTTAAGAGGAAAGAATAAGCCTTCTTACACACCTCATGTTGATTGTGGTGATTATGTAGTTATTATTAATGCTGACAAAATTCAGTTAAGCGGAAATAAATGGGAAGCAAAGACGTATGTTCATCATACAGGTTATCCTGGTGGTCAGCGGAGTACAACAGCCAATGAGCTGATGGCAAAAAAACCTTTTGCTATGGTTGAAAAAGCAGTTAAAGGAATGCTCCCTAAAAACAGACTTGGAGCTCAGATGTTTCGCAATATGCACGTATATGCAGGCGCAGAACATCCACATACCGGTCAAAGTCCCAAAGCTATTAATTTAAATACAATGAAGTAATCATGGAGATCATCAATTCATTAGGTAGAAGAAAAAAAGCTGTTGCTCGTGTTTATTTGAAAGAAGGCAATGGACAGATTACTGTAAACAAAAAAGATTTTAAAGTTTATTTCCCAACCGGAATTCTTCAGTTTGTTGTTCAACAAGCACTTGAAGTTTCGGACAATGCTGGAAAATTTGATATTGTTGCCAACATTGATGGAGGCGGAATTACCGGTCAAGCCGAAGCTTTGCGTTTGGGCATTGCGCGCGCATTGGTAAAACTCAATCCAGAATCGAAACCCGCTTTAAAAGCTAAAGGATTAATGACTCGTGACCCAAGAATGGTAGAGCGTAAAAAGCCCGGCCAACCAAAAGCTCGCAAGAAATTCCAGTTCAGCAAACGTTAATCGATTTATTAATAATTGTTTAGTATCTAAATTAGTAAGACTTCTGACGTTCAGAGCTACTTATTGATTGCGTTATTAAAGAATGTAAACAAGAAAAAAAATGGCAAAAGTAGAATTTGACCAATTATTAGATGCCGGTGTGCATTTTGGTCACTTAAAAAGAAAATGGAATCCAAATATGGCTCCTTATATTTTTATGGAGCGCAATGGAATACACATTATTGATCTTTACAAGACCCAAGCAAAACTTGAGGAAGCCGCCAATGCAATTAAACAGATTGCAAAATCGGGCAAAAAGATTTTATTTGTAGCTACAAAAAAACAAGCTAAAGAAATTGTTGCCGAAAGAGTAACAAAGTTAAACATGCCGTACGTAACAGAGCGTTGGCCAGGCGGAATGTTAACCAACTTTACAACCATTCGCAAAGCGGTAAAGAAAATGACTTCCATTGACAAAATGGCTTCAACTCCTCAATACCAAAACCTTTCTAAACGTGAACGTTTACAAATTTCGCGTGAACGTGCCAAGCTAGAAAAAAACTTAGGCAGTATTTCCGACTTAAACCGTTTGCCTTCGGCATTGTTTGTTGTTGATATTATCAAGGAAAAAATTGCAATTGCTGAAGCTAGAAAATTAAATATCCCAACATTTGCCATCGTTGACACGAACAGTGATCCAACTTTGGTGGATTTCCCAATCCCAGCCAACGACGATGCAGCAAAATCAATTGCATTGATTTTGGACGCTATGGCCAGAGCTATTGAAGAAGGATTGATGGAAAGAAAGCTTGACCGCGATAAAGAAGAAGAAGACGAAGCTGCAGCAAATGAAATTGAAACTAGAAAAGCAGCCTTGGAAATTGAGGAAGAAGAAGACTTAGTAAAACGTCCTCGTAAACGGATTGCTAAAGCAAAAACCGGTGAAGAATAATTGACTTAAAAAATAACCTTAAATAGAAAAAACGATGGCTGAAATAACTGCTGCTGATGTTAATAAATTAAGAAAACAAACCGGAGCCGGCATGATGGATTGCAAAAAGGCTTTGGTTGAAAATGATGGCGATTTCGAAAAAGCGATTGACTATTTGCGCAAAAAAGGACAAAAAGTAGCCGCTAACCGATCAGATCGTGATGCTGCAGAAGGTGTGGTTTTATCTAAATCATCTACTGATCATACTTTTGGTGCTATCCTAATGATCAACTGCGAAACCGATTTTGTAGCCAAAAACGAAGACTTTGTAAATTACGCCAAAAGCGTGCTCGATTTGGCTTTAGCCAATAAAGCAAAAACAAGTGATGAAGTTTTGGCCTTGAATCTTAACGGTATTTCGGTAAAAGATTCACTGATTGACCAAATTGGAAAAATTGGTGAAAAAATTGAGTTGGGCAATTATGCATTTTTGGAAGATGCTTATCTTGCGGCATACATTCATCCGGGCAACCGTTTGGCAACTTTAGTTTCCTTAAACAAAGTCGTTGACATTGCCG
>DYSK01000047.1 GCA_020718315.1 Draconibacterium orientale | reverse complement strand
TAAACCACCAACAGAGTATTTATTCCTCGACCAAAAAAGAAAACAAAAATTGGTTGATAGAATCAAGAAAAATATCACTAAATTTGACCTCAAACCTGAAGATGTTGGATTTGCAACTGCCTGATTGTTAATGCGGAAAAAATGTTAGTCAGAATCCTGATTCGTCCTGAAAAACAAAAACCCAAATCCAGACGACTGAATTTGAGTTTTTTCGAACGACCAAAAATTTATTTCTTTTTCGAACACGTGTTTATTCCAAAAAGAGTATAAAGCCCACAAAAATTAAACAATCCGGTCAACAAAAATACTGCCGCCAAAATTATCAATACCAAACCAACGGTTCCTGTAATGTCTAGAAAATAATACAAAAGCGCAATAATTACCGCCACTGTAATGCGGAATACTTTGTCGAAAACACCTACATTTCTTTTCATTTCAATTTAGTTTTTAAGGTTGAACATTCTTTTGTCTAGCTCACTTGGTCAATGTGTATTCAAAGATATTATAATATTTAATTATTTCTATGTGTTTTTATGTGTCACAAATACGGTCCATAAAAGGTATTTCCAAACCACATCGCTATTTTCGAAACCGGCTTCCTTGCACCACAAATAATAATTTTCAATAGTAGTGTGATAATCGTGCCTTTCCTGATGATCCATCCAAAGCGCCCATTCCGATTCCGGAATATTTCTTTGTTCCGCTCCCAACTTCCAATTTTTCATGTGTTGCTGGTATCGGAGCGTTGTGCTCCCCGAAAATTGATCTCCAAAAATAAATACACCGTCTTTCGTTAGCCACGAATAGATTTTCCGAATGAGCTTTTGTTTTTGCTCATCCGTTAAATGATGCAATGCGATGGTAGAAACAACCAAATCGACTGAATTTGGCTCAAAGTCGAGCGTATTAAAATCCGAATTTAGATACCGAATTGCAGTATATTTTTTCAATCGCTTTGCCGATTCTTCCAAAATAGCAGACGACAAATCAACGGCAATAAGTTCCGCATCGGGATATTGCATCACCATCACCTCGGTTAGATTTCCCGTTCCCGATCCTAAATCTACAATCCGTTTCGGGTTCATCTCTTTTGGAATATAATCCAAAATCATCCACAACATTTCGCTGTACCGAGGCACCAAACGATCCAGCATTTTGGTGTATCCACTGCTTATCTGATCGTAAAAGCTTTCAACATTCATCGTATGTAATTATTTATCAAATATAGTCCATAATTTCGGCAATAGGATTAAGCACCGAAGCTCCAAGACGAATGGATCGTTCGGCCGACCAGCCAAAAATTTCGTCGGGTAAATTGGCGTTGTCTTTAAATGGCATTTCAATGGTCATCGAAAGGCATTTAAATTTTTCGCCAATCGCTTTGGAGCAAATACTAAGATTCGCTTTTCCTGCTTCGTTTTTCGGATATCCGTGTTGAGTTTGAAAATCGGGCGTGATTCGCTCCCAGCTTGCCGAAAATTTCTCATCCAGCATTTTCAGCTTTTTGCCATACGAAGGAATGCCCTCGATCGACGAAACAAACGTATAAGGAAGCGTTTCGTCGCCGTGAATATCCAAATTCAAATCTACTCCGGTAAGTTCCATTGTTTTTAAAATATGGTAAACTTCAGGCGATTTTTCTACATCCGGATTCGCCCAAGCACGGTTCAGATTTTCGCCCGCTGCATTGGTACGTAAATTGCCAAGCACCGACCCATCGGGATTTACGTTTGGGACAACATAAAATACCGCTTTTTGCAAGAGCTTTTTCGAAATTGGATCGTGTTCGTCGAGCAAGCGGCTTAAAAAGCCTTCCACAAACCATTCGGCCATCGTTTCTCCGGGATGTTGCCGCGCAATAACCCAAACTCGCTTTTTGCTCTCATCCAAATCGTCGCCAATCACTAACATATCCAAATCGCGGCCTTCGACGGTTTTTCCAAGATTGACCAAAAGAGCGTTTGGCGACATCTGAGCTGTGCTCAAAAGATTGAGATGTTGATCGTGCGAATACGGAGCAAAGTAAGCCAGATAAACGCTGTTGTATTCGGGCATAAATTCAATTATCAGCTTTTTGCCGTCGTAGGTAGTCGGAACCCGAAACCAAGTAATTCGGTCGTAGGAAACAACGGCTTGATAATCGATCCATCCTTCCGGAAAAGCAGACCCCGAAGCATTTAGAATGTTTATTTTCAAATCCAAGCCTTTTACTTCTTGGATTCTGAAATAGAACCATTGAAAAAAATCGGCAGCCGAATCTTTACGAATTTTCAATTCGATGTTTTCCGGATCGAAAAGGGAGACAATTTCAATATTTCCGGCATCAAAAGCAGAAGAAATTTTCATGAATGGGTGTTTGTTTTGACGCAAATATACCAAAAAAAACCACCTTCAACAATTGCTCAAAACGAAGCGGATTATTTGTATGGATTGGGCGGTGCGTTGTCAAGTGGAATCATTATCCACGAAATAAGATAGGCCAATAAGCCAATACCCCCTAGCACCACCAAAAGAACCCAAATCAAGCGAACAATCACTTTATCAATACCAAAATAATCACCCAATCCTGCACAAACGCCAGCAACAACTCTTTCGTTCGATTTTCGATATAATCTTTTTGTTTCCATGTTTTTAAAGATATTAAATTATTAGACAATTTCTTTTTTTGATTGGATCAAGAATTGTTTTAAAAGTTACATCCGCTCTTATTGAGTAGTTAATTTCCCCCAGCTTTTAAACAAGGCAAAAGAGGAAATAAGACTTATTGCTGAAAAAATGGAACCCCACAACCAATTGGAATAAATAAAATATCCGGTTGCAAACAAAACCCCATAAACAGCAATAGAACCTAGAATCATACACAAAATGCCTGTTGGAACATCCCATTTTAAATCCAATTCTTTTTCGGTGGAATGGCCTTCCAATTTGGCGCGCAAAATCAGTTTCTTCCATCCAAAACCGCCCGGCTTTATCTTTTTATAGAAATTCAAAAGGGTTTTGTCGTCAACCGGTGGTGTTAAAAAAGTAACACTAATCCACAAAACACTTGTAAGCAGAACACCCGAAACTATTTTAATGCTTCCCCAAGAAGTAGCCGAAAAAAGTGTACCAAACAAAGAGATGGAGCCATCGGCCAATGCAAATTGATTTTCATAGAGCATAAACCCGATAGCAATCAAAAACGAAGATACCATACCAGTAATTTCCGTCCATACATTTATTCTCCACCAAAACCACCGCAAAATATATATGAGGCCGGTTCCGGCCCCAATTTGAAGTAAAATATTGAAGGCTTGCAAAGCATTTTTTAGGACTAAAGCAAAGAGAACAGCAAAGAACATCAAGATGATTGTTGACAATCTGCCGGCCATCACTTTCTGTTTTTCGCTTGCAGTTTTATTTATAAATCGGGCATAAAAATCGTTTACCAAATACGACGAACCCCAATTTAACTGAGAAGCGGTGGTGGACATAAACGCAGCAATCAGCGATGCAACTACCAATCCCAAAAAACCAACGGGCAAATAGCGCGAAAGCATAGCAGGATATGCAAAATCGTTTCTAATAATTCCGGGATCTACATTTGGGAATGCGTTTTGCATCGAAGCAATATCAGGAAAAACAATCATCGATCCGAGGGCTACCAATATCCAAGGCCAAGGACGCAAAGCATAATGAAAAAAATTGAATAGTAAAGTGGCTCCTCTGGCATTTTTTTCATTTTTAGCCGAAAGCATTCGTTGCGCAATATAGCCACCACCACCCGGTTCTGCTCCCGGATACCAAACGCTCCACCACTGCACAGCCAACGGTATTATGAATATCGCAATAAGCAGTTCTGTATTTTGTAAATCGGGGAAGAAGGACAATTTTGGAATTACTGCAGGATGTTCAAGCATGGCCGTTAGTCCGCCAACATCCGGACTGTTTACCACAAAATAGGCTGCACCAAAAGCGCCGGCCATCGCAATCGAAAACTGATAGAAATCGGTAAACAAAATACTACGCAAACCACCCAGAGCACTATAAAATACAACGATAATGGCAGCCAAAACAAGCGTACGGTCGGCTGGCCAACCAATCATAACTGCACTAATTTTTATGAGTGCCAACGACACGGAAGCAATCACCATAATATTGAAGAAACCACCCAGATAAATAGCCCGAAAACCGCGCAAAAAGGCAGCTGCATTTCCGCTATATCGGATTTCATAAAACTCGAGATCGGTCAAGACTTTGGAGCGATTCCAAAGTTTGGCATATACAAAAACGGTCAACATTCCGGTAAGTAAAAAAGCCCACCACATCCAATTGGACGAAACACCGT
Source organism: Draconibacterium orientale (assembly GCA_020718315.1). Classification (GTDB taxonomy): domain Bacteria; phylum Bacteroidota; class Bacteroidia; order Bacteroidales; family UBA12170; genus UBA12170. The sequence goes on along the minus strand of DYSK01000047.1, from coordinate 9,571 downwards.
TTTGACGCACCATATCGGTGACTAAATTGGGCGTATCGGCCGAAAAGGTTGTTGCTACCATCGAAACGCCCAAAAGCCACCAAGGCATAGAACGTCCCGAAACAAAAAAATTGGCGGCGCTTTTGCTTGCCGATTTCGAAGCCCAAATTGCGATAGCGATCAATCCAACAAAAAAAAGTAGTATAATTCCCCAGTCGAGTGCTGCTAGTGCCATAGTTTAGTTTTTAGAATTGAAAATAAGTGCTTTTATTTTTTCGGCATTCGCCGAATTGCTGTAATTTGGAAATAAACTGTCTTTTCGTTTGGCAATATCTTGTAAAGTAAAATCCAGATTGGCCAATTTTTCTATCTGCGAAACCCATGCGGCAGCATCTTCTGCCAGATGACATACGCTTTGAAAAGGCGTTCCGTTTAGCATTTTGCTGTTTACCAAAACATGGCGACCATTAAACAAAGCATGAATCAATTTTAATTTGAAGCCCGTATTCTGAAAAGTGGGCAAAACATGAATATGTGCATGCTGAATCAACCGAAACATGCTCGCTTCGTCCGGGTTCTCAATCAACTGTACGTGTTTGAGCTCTTTGCAGAGCGCTACAATTTCTTTGGAAGGGGTTTTTCCACTGATAATGAGTGGGTAATCTAGTTTTGAAAAAACATTTTTCAATAAAAAGCGGACGGCCTTTCTATTTTCTGCTACTCCCAAATGCCCGTGATACAAGGCATAAGCGCCCATTCCGACAGGGCAATTTATTCTATTGGCAGAATGAAATCCAGGAACGTGTTCCACCCGGCTTTTCGGAAAAAGTGTTTTAAAATATGGTGTATCCGTTTCGGAGATTCCCCATATTTGATTGGGACTTTGAAGCTTTTTTTCTAAACGCTTTAGCTTGATGGCTTCGAGGTGAAAGAAGAATTTTTTGGCAAAGGAAGTTTCCGCTTTTGCTAAATTGCGGTAATAATGATGTTCGATATTTGACGGACGAAAGATGAAAAAACGATTTTTCAATCGGCTATCTAAGCAAATACTGCAACAATGAATTCCTTCTACCAGAATGGGATAATCATTGGCCAATAAATTTTGAATCAGGCTTTCCGATATTCTGCTTTGAACGATGTAAGGCAACCGCGATAGCCCATTCGCAAGCTTTGTTTTTCTGGGATAATAATTTACTGAGGAGCAAATTTGATTTAAATAATTGTTCGGTTTGCGCCCATATTCGAAGCAATGGAGATGAATTTTTACTCCAAGCTCGCTGAGTGCTTTTAATTTGTAAAAAACATCCACAACGCCACCGTAATCGGCAGGAAAAGGATTGTCGAAGCTAACAATATGAAGCTGTTTTAATTGCATAATTTGCACAAATCTAATGAATAATAAACAGCTTGCAAATGAAATTTTTAAGAATCAAACTCGGTCGATTTCACTTATTAATTGTATCTTTAAAATAGAATTGCTTCATTGTTTTAAACTTGATTTAAATGAAAGAGGAATTTTTACATTATATCTGGCGCTTCCGATTGATTCAGCATCCTCTTTTTACCACCCAGCAAGAGGAAATAGTCGTTCTGAATCCCGGACAATTGAATACAGATTCCGGACCTGATTTTGTTCAAGCAAAAATTCAAATTGGAACCACCATCTGGGCGGGAAATGTCGAAATTCATATTCTTTCGTCGGATTGGGAAAAACACAAACATCAATACAATAAAGCCTACAACAGCACTATTTTGCATGTTGTTTATGCCTGTGATAAGTATATTTTGATGGAAAATGGCGAAGCTCCGCCTTGTATTGAACTGAAAGGGAAGTTTGACGAAAGCCTGTTTGATAGATATATTGCCTTTCTAAATTCTAAAAAATGGATTCCTTGCAGCGGCCAATTGAAGGCCGTTCCGGAAATAACGCTTTCGGCACTTTATTCTCGGATGTGTATCGAACGTCTGGAAGAAAAAACAAAAGGTGTTTTGGAAATATTGGAGCGAAACAAAAACGACTGGGAAGAATCTTTCTATCAGATATTGGCGGGTGGCTTTGGGTTGAAAATAAATCAAGCGGCGTTTCAAAATTTGGCCGAATCCTTGCCGCTAAAAAAAGTTTTACGTCAGCAAAACAGTCTTTTTCAGGAGGAAGCCATGCTGTTCGGGCAAGCCGGATTGTTAGCCTCGCCGTCTTTCAACGACGAATATCCAAAAGCCTTGCAAAAAGAATATTCTTATCTTTCAAAGAAGTTTATGCTCTATCCTATGCAAGCCCATCTATGGAAATATTTAAGGCTTCGCCCCAGCAACTTTCCTTGCATTCGGATTGCACAATTTGCTGCTTTGCTCAGCAAAAACCAGCCTCTATTTTCGAAAATTGTAGAGGCTGAAACAGTAGAACAAATCCGAAACATCTTTAAAATAAGCGCCTCGTCCTATTGGAAAACGCATTATCTTTTTGATAAAGAGTCGAGCCCAAAACCAAAAAAATTAAGCCAAGAGCGTATCAACCTTTTGCTGGTAAATGTTGTGATTCCTTTTTTGTTTTTATATGGAAAACAAAGAAATAAAGAAGAACTGGCGGATTTGTCGATCGCTTTTTTGGAGCAAATTGAGGCGGAAAACAATTCGATTAGCCGGGGATTCAAAGCCGAAGGTCTTGCTTTTAGTACCGCATTTCAGACGCAGGCATTGACTCAACTCAAATCGAACTATTGCGATCAAAAGCACTGTTTGAGCTGTACATTGGGAATTTATTTATTGCGCTAAGGCGAATTTTATCTTCCGAATCAGTTTTTGTTTAAATCCTCGTATTTGACTAATATTGCAATGACTAAATAAAAAACGATAGGTGAACGCCTTTTCTTCTTTCAAAAAGCTGCTTTCTGCCGGACTGGCATTGCTGATTGTTGTTGCCATTGGCACATTGGGATTTTCGGTGTTAGAAGGCGACACCGTGTTCGATTCGCTTTTTTTGACGATTATTACTATTTCTACTGTTGGATATGGACTTCCACACGAACTATCGGACAAAGGACAAGTTTTTGCGCTTGTTTTTATTATCATAAGTTTAGGCGTTTATGCCTATTCCGTTTCGATTATCATATCGTATCTGGTCGAAGGAAATCTGGAAAAATTAATTCGCGGCAGAAAACTAAAAGGGAACAGTAAGATGAAAAATCACACAATTATTTGCGGTTTTGGCCGAATTGGGAGGCAAGTGGCAGAAGAATTATTGGCTTATAAGAAGCCGTTTTTGGTTATCGATCAGAACTCAGAAGTAATCCTTGCAAATCAAAACAAGGAAATAAAGTTTTTGGAGGGCGATGCCACACTCGACAATATATTGATGGATGCGGGGATTGGATCGGCTCATGCTTTAATTTCGGCTTTGCCCTTGGATGCAGACAATCTGTATGTTTCGCTTTCGGCCCGCTCGCTGAACAAAGAAATAACCATTATTAGCAGAGCATCGAACGAAAGTGCAGAGAAAAAATTGCTGATTGCAGGAGCCAATCATGTGATACTTCCCGAAAAAGTAGGCGGCGCTCACATGGCAAAATTGGTGGCACGAAAAGATTTGGTTGGCTTTCTGAATCATCTGACGTACAAAGGAGAATCGCCAACAAATTTGGAAGAGATTGATTTCGAAGATATCCGCGACGAATTCCACCACAAGACCATCCTCGAAATAGGTATTCGTAAAAAATCGGGAGCCAATATTGTGGGATTTAAAACCCCCGACGGTGAGTTTGTAATCAATCCGGACCCCGACACGCTCATCACTCCAAAATCAAAGCTTTTTGTATTGGGAACCCCCGAACAAATCGGCTCTTTACTAAAATCCAAGCCGAATGAATAAAACAATCTTAGTTCCTACGGATTTTTCACAAGTTTGCGAAAATGCCATGCGGCACGCTGCCGGTATTGCGAAGTATATTCAAGCCAACATATTATTGGTTCATGTGATCAATGGCGACACAAAAAAATATTTGAAAAGAAGCCGATTGCCAAAAGCCTCGATAGAAGAATATCTTCAAGATTATAAAAATCAATTGATTGATGAGTATGGTATTCAAGTGGATTTTCGAGCCCTGGAAGGAAAACTGTTAGAACAGCTTTCTATTTTGGTTCGGTCGATAAACGTAGATTTACTCATGTTTGGAACGCATGGCAAAACCGGCATCCAAATGATTACCGGAAGCCACGCCATCAAACTCATCAATGCCGTTAAAATCCCGGTATTGGTGGTTCAAAAAAGAGGATTCGAAAACGGATATAAAACCATCGTTTTTCCCGTAAACACATCAACAGAATACAAAGTAAAACTCGACTGGACTATTTTTATTGCAAAAAGTTTTGGCTCTACGATAAAGTTGTTTGTGTACAACGAAACAAGGCCAATAGTAAGAGCCAAAATGGAAACGGTACTTGTCAATATTAGAGCATCTTTCTTAGCGAATAATATCAAATTTACAGAAGAAGAGGCGGAATATAAAGACAATTTTCCAAAGCAAATCCGAAGTTTTGCAGCGGCAAGCAATGCTGATTTAATTGCTATTAAGGTAGACAACGACGAATTTGAACCTTCTTTCATACTTGGTTCGCCCGAAGAAAAAATGCTTTTCAATTCCGCACAAATTCCAGTATTTTGTGCTCAACGAATAAAACCATAAAACCAAAAATACGAATGACTAAAAAACTATTCTTTATTACACTGCTTCTCTTTTTTACCACGAAGGCGTTCTTTGGCTTTTCGCAGGCAACAGAGAGCCAAACACATAACCAGCAAACAAAAATACAAACCACCAGCGAAAAAATCAATGCTTTTTTTGAGCCCATTGTAGCAAAAATGGCCACCGTTTTGTTTTTCGATCCCTTTGAAGCTTTGGGATTGCACGATCCGGTTGTTTACGACGAACAAGGAAATCCAATACTTGATGCAAAAGGAAATCCAGTAAAAAGCAAGATTCCACTGATTGTTGCTTGGCTAGTTCTGGGCGCGTTCTTTTTTACTTTTTATTTGGGGTTTATCAATATTCGCGGATTTAAACACGCTTTAGACGTTGTACGCGGAAAATTTGATAATCCCAAAGACAAAGGTGAAGTAAGCCATTTTCAGGCCCTTACAACTGCATTGTCGGCCACTGTTGGTTTGGGAAATATTGCCAGTGTTGCTATCGCCATTGTGATTGGTGGCCCGGGAGCTACTTTTTGGATGATTTTGGCAGGATTTCTTGGAATGTCAACCAAATTTGTAGAGTGTTCGCTTGGTGTAAAATACCGCAAGATTGATATTTTTGGGCAAGTTTCGGGCGGACCTATGTACTATTTGTATATGGGAATGAAAGACAGAGGAATGAAATGGCTGGGCGCATTCCTAGCCGTTGTTTTTGCAATTCTGGTTGTTGGTGGATCTTTTGGTGGTGGAAATATGTTTCAAGCCAATCAAGCCTTTGCTCAATTCAAAATGATTTATCCAGCCATAGCCGATTTTGGATGGTTGTTTGGATTTGTTTTGGCCATTATGGTTGGGCTAGTCATTGTAGGTGGAATAAAAAGCATTGCGCGCGTTAGCGACAAAATAGTGCCGTTCATGGCTTTTCTGTATGTTGGCACGGCTTTGGTGATTGTTTTTATGAATATCGACCGAACGGGAGAAGCTTTTCGTCTGATTTTTGAAGGTGCTTTTTCGCCCAACGCCATGAAAGGCGGCATTGTTGGCGTTTTGATCGTTGGATTTCAGCGCGCCTCTTTTTCGAACGAAGCAGGTGCCGGCTCGGCAGCTATTGCACACTCGGCAGTAAAAACAGACGAGCCGATAAGCGAAGGGTTTGTGGCCTTGCTGGAGGCTTTTATTGATACTGTTGTTATCTGTACCATGACCGCCTTGGTTATTATTTTTACAGGAAGTTACCTCAACCCAGACAATCTGGAAGGAGCCGAACTCACATCGCAGGCTTTTGGCACGGTTTTTTGGTGGTTTCCCTATTTATTGGTTATTGCTATATTTCTCTTCGCTTTTTCTACTATGATTAGTTGGTCGTACTATGGTTTAAAAGGATTCGATTACCTGTTTGGCGGTTTTTCCGAAAAATGGTTTGGAAGTCGAAAATATGCAGCCAATTTTTATCGCATATTGTTCTTGGCATTTATCGTAGTTGGGGCTTCGTCAACAATGGGAGCTGTAACTGATTTTTCGGATATGATGATATTGAGCATGGGTTTGCCCAATGTTCTGGGCTTACTCATCATGGCTCCCGAGGTAAAACGCGACTTAAAAAGCTATCTTGCACGAGTTAAAAGTGGTGAAATAAAAAAATACAAATAATAAACTAAATTTGTCGTTTATAAGAATAATTATTAAAACGCTATTCTCCATGTATCGAAACGTTGTTCTTCTGCTTTTTTTAGGGCTTATTTCCTCTTTTTCCTTTGCTCAACAAAGCCCAATTGTTCAGAAATCGAGCGAAATAAAAAAAATAGGCAATCTGGAATTTTATGTTCATGCCATTGCAAAAGGAAACACTTTTTATAGCCTTTCCAAAGCGTATAATGTGAGTATTGAAGAGATAAAAAAAGCCAATCCAACAATAGGGAATGAACTAAAATTAAATACATCTATTCTTATTCCTAAACGAGATGATACGATGCCGTCATCAGCAACAACGGCGACTCCTGCGATCAAAGCGTCGAGCGACAATTATTTTTACCACAGTGTGAAACAAGGCGAAACACTCAGCTCCATTGCCAAAATTTACGATGTGGCTGTGGAGGATTTGATTACGATGAATCAATTGACCGGAAAAACCATTTCGCCCGGCTACCGCTTGAAAATTCCTGAAAAAGTTCTTGAAACCATCGGCGGTTCGCAAAAAACAGTTTCGCCGCCTTCGGAATTCAGCAAAACAAAAACCTTCGAGCACAAAGTGAAAGCGGGCGAAACTCTGTTCAGCATCGCTAAAAAGTATGGCATTGGATTAGAAACCATGAAATACCTCAACAATTTTACGGGAAATTCCATTCAGCCCGATCAGATGGTTTTAATTCCTGACTTGACCAAAAGCAAACCATCACAAGAGCCTAAAAACTACATTGTCCATATGGTTCAACCACAAGAAGGATTATTTGCAATTGCCCGCAAATATGGCATTACCGTAAATCAAATTAAAGAAATGAACAGCGAATTGACGGACGCAATTTCCATTGGTCAGGAAATAAAAATTCCCCGAACGCCGAATGAAAAGGGATATATTGAGCACACCGTAGGTGATAAAAAAGAAAAACTGGCCAATCTAGCCCGCGATTACGAAATTTCGGTGGCCGATTTAAAAGATCTGAATCCCGAACTAGCCACTAAACTTAAACAAGGTCAAACGGTTCTGATTCCGGTTGATTTTGTTGATAATTTTTCAAAAGAAAAAGCCGGCTTGGAGAAAAAAAATGGCGAAGAAAATCCAAAAGAGCCCTTGAATTACGAAAAAAATAAGCGCAAAACATTCAATGTGGCTTTGATGCTTCCCTTGTATTTGGACGAAATTGATAGTTTGCTAAAGATAGACAGCTATAAATTATCGGCCACCAAGTCTGAGATTAAATCTTTTCGATTTCTTGAATTTTATGAAGGCGCTATGATGGCTGTTGATAGCATGCGCCAATTGGGAATGAAAATAAATCTTCGGGTGTACGATGTGAGCGAAGACGAAATGGAAACCACCAAACTGCTTCAAAAACCAGAGTTTTTAAATACAGATTTGATTCTAAGCCTATTGTTTAGCCGTAGTTTTTCTATCGTCTCAAAGTATAGCAAAGAACATAAAATTCCGCTGGTAAACACCTTGTCCAAAAGAAGTCAAATTGTTTTCGACAATCCCTATGTTTTTAAAATCAGCCCAAAACCTGAAGCTTTCTATCAGTGCGTTGCAGGGTATGTTGTAGGAAATTTTTCGAATAGTAACATCTTTATTGTTCGTAGCAATGCTTATGAATTTACAAGAGAATACAACGAACTGCATCGATTGTTGCAGGAGAAGTTAAACACAAAAAACCCTTTTTCTGCTGAAAATAAAATTACAACCATTCATTACGCAACCGATGGATTGGGCGCCTTCGTTAAGCAGGCAAACGCTTCCCGAAACAATGTATTGATTGCCATTGGTAGCGAAGAGGTATTTGCAGTAGATTTGTTTACAAAACTGAATGTTTATCGAGATAAATTACCATTGAAAGTCATTGGCTTGCCCGACTGGAACGGATTTGAAAATGTTGACATTGAGTATTCTCAAGCGTTTGGATTGAGTAAAATGAGTGAAAATTTCGTTGATTATTCCCGTCCTGAAGCCCTGCAGTTTGTTCATTTATTTCAAGAAAAATACCATAAAATTCCCGAAATAGATACCTATTCGTTTTTGGGTTACGATGCCGCTTTCTATTTCTTACAAGCTATGTATCGTTACGGCGACGATTGGCTGAAGCAAGTTGAAACGTTTCAAATACCCTTGCTTCAAAATCAACTGAAATTTGAGAAGCAAAACAACCAAGGCTACGAAAACGTATATTGGAATATTTATCGACAAGAGAACTATTCGAATATCCGGGAGAAATAAGTTTTAGTTAGAAAATTCTTGCTCCACAAATCGGATTCCCAATTCTTCCAATTCTTCCAAAACTGACTCGTAAATTGCCGGAGCTATCGGAATGAGAACGCCTACTGCTTTTATTTTCCCCAACAATATCAGCTTCGCAGCAATGGCAAGCGGATATCCCACCGTTTTCGACATGGCGGTATGAATTTGGTCGCTTCCCTCAAGAACCATACTCGATAAGATTGTTTTTTTTTGTGAGCCAAAATTTACTTCAAAACGATGTTGCATCACAATCATGTCTTTGTCGTTTGGTTCTAAAACCCATTTTTTCATCAGTATTTGCTGCAAAATCTGTGCAGGTGTTGCGCGTTTCAGCCCAATTTTAATGGGTTTAAACAAATCGAGCCAAGCGAGTTTTGCCATAATTTCTCCTTGTTCTTCAATGCCAAATAAAGCTGCCACTTTGCCTTCGACAGATCTTTGTTCGTCGAAAGGAAGAAATGCATCAACAAAGTCGCGGTAGCTCATGTTTTCCGAATCTTCAAGTGTAAAACTGTCGTCGGTCAAACCCAATTGAACAAAAATATCCCAAGCTTGAGAAAAACCGGGCCGGCGCATAGTGCCACGAAACATAGATGGAATATTTTCCAAACCATATATTTCGCGGTATTTTACGCTGTCACGATTTGGATAAACTTCGAATGCACCATAATCCAAAACGCTTGTTTGATGCGGATTCTTGAATAGCTTATGATAAGGAATGTATTTGTAGAGGCCATTCTGAATAAAAACCGAAACGCCTTGACCGGCAACTACTACATTGCGAGGATTCCATGTAAATTTATAATTCCAAGGATTGTTGTCGTAATTTGGCGCAATCAAGCCGCCGGTTGAAGATTGAAAAGCGGTAATTTCGCCTCCTTCGGCTTTTACTCTGTTTATCACTTTCATGGCCGACATATGGTCGATTCCCGGATCTACTCCAATTTCGTTTAGTATCAAAA
>DYSK01000046.1 GCA_020718315.1 Draconibacterium orientale | reverse complement strand
CAATTGATAAACCAAAAAGTGAAAGAAATACTGGGCGGAACTCATTCAGCACGGAGTTTGATGTATTCAGTCGAATTTCACGAAATTGAACAACTTCAGCATGTGGGCGATTGGAAAAAATTGACCGAACTGATGATTCAAGCGGCCAAACAAATTGAAAACGGTGGCGCCGACTTTTTGGTAATCTGCACCAATACTATGCATAAAATGTTTCCTGAAATGGAAGCCACTTTGTCTATTCCCATTCTTCATATTGCCGATGCTGCAGCCGAAAAAATAAAAGAAAAGAAGTTGAAAAAGATTGCTTTATTGGGAACAAACTTTACCATGACGCACGATTTTTATAAAGGGCGACTAACACACAGACATAGCTTAGAAGTAATAGTCCCCAACGAAAGCGACCGAAAAATCGTACACGATATTATTTATCAAGAACTTATTTTGGGAATAGTAAGGGATGAATCGCGCAAAGAATATGTCGAAATCATTAATGAATTAGCAAGACATGGTGCTGAAGGCGTTATCTTGGGTTGTACCGAAATTCCTTTGTTAATTCAACAAGAAGACAGCCCGATTCCCGTTTTTGATACAACAAAAATTCACGCCGAAAAAGCAGTAGAATATGCCCTGTCCTAAAATTACGTTTAAGTCTTCGAATCATTGTCATCGTTTATAAAATCCGGAATTCATGAAAAAAATCTTCTTTATTAGCTTCTTTGCCCTCGTCGCTGCCTCGCTTCAGTCGCAAAATTATAAAACTGAAAATCCTTTCGCTCACACTTTTTCAATTGTGGCAAGAGATGTTGTAACAGGCGAAATGGCTGTTGCTGTTCAAAGTCATTGGTTTTCTGTTGGGACTTCCGTTTGTTGGGGAAAATCGGGAGTGGGCGTGGTGGCTACTCAGTCGTTTATCAATCCGGCTTTTGGTCCCGATGGTTTAAGCTTAATGGAATCAGGGATTTCGGCCGAAAAAGCTTTAATCAAACTGATCGATTCCGACGCGGGAAAAGATTTCCGACAATTGGCTTTGCTCGATGTAAATGGGTCGGTCAATGCTTTTACCGGCAAGAATTGTGTTCAGTCGGCTTACCAAATTGTAGGAGATAATTTTTCAGTTCAAGCCAATATGATGTTGAACGATCAAGTAGTTCCTGCTATGGCCAAGGCGTTTGAAGAAAACAAGCATTTACCTTTGGCCGAAAGAGTTGTAGAAACACTTCTGGCCGCACAAAAAGCCGGAGGAGATATTCGTGGAAAGCAATCGGCTGCAATCATTGTGGTTGGAAGTGAAAAAGTTCCCCTCTGGCAAGACAAAAAAGTAGATTTGCGCGTGGACGACAGCTCTGATCCTTTGCCGGAATTGAAACGATTGCTCTCTGTTCATAGAGCCTACGAGCACATGAATCGGGGCGACTTGGCTGTTGAACGAAACAATATGCCACTGGCACTCCAAGAATATGCCGCTGCGGAAGCTATGCAAAAAGAAAATTTGGAGATGAAATACTGGACTGCCGTTACCATGGCCAACAACAATATGCTTGAAAAAGCACTGCCAATTTTTAAGTTTGTTTTTCAGAAAGATTCAAATTGGCTCGAAATGACCAAGCGATTGCCAGCCACTGGTTTGTTAACTGTATCAAAAAATGATCTGCAACGTATTCTAAATCAATAATTATTTATATTTGTAAAATAATTTGCGCATTGATTGTCCGAATTATTAACTTTACAATTCAAATTTCCAATGAAATGTTTTTATTAAACCTATCCGATTTTTTCCGTACGCTTGGGCGATTTGGAACTCTTCTTTTGGGATTTACAATGGTTAGTATTTCTATCTTTACCGGAGCCATAAAATACGGAATCACTTTTGATAATATTTTACGGAATCTTCCGGATGCCCTTCCTTGGTTTCTGCTTTTGTTTACGCTTTTATTGGCTTGGGAATACGAATTGCTAGGCGGTTTGGTTATGTTTTTGCTTGGAATATTTGGCTTTTATTATATTCAACATTCGGCACATGGAACTTCTTTTCAGATTTATCTCATGTATGGAGTGCTCTTTCTTTCGCTCATGTTTATCCTATCATGGTCAGCCGAAAGAATGTACGAGCTTTCGTATGCTTAATTGATTTGAGTCGTAGCAGAATTATTCTAAAAGCAAGCGAAATTTATCGCTGAGTCAGTTCTTGAAATATGCGTTCCAACGAGTTTTCCTTTTTTTGCATCGACCGAATTGTGTAGTGATTCCTTACAGCGAATTCAAAAAGTTGTTGTCGCAAATCGTCTTTCCTATTTGATTGAATTTCCCAAACAAAATTATCTATCTGGATGGCACTTTCAACTCCTGTCAAGATTTCTAAATCTACTTTATCTATTTCATGATCCAATTCGAGTATAATATGCTCATCATCACTTAAATAATTCGATAAATTTTCAGTCAAATCGTCGGCTATTACTTTTCCTTTGTGAATGATAATCACCCGATCACAAATAGCTTCTACTTCTTGCATGATATGCGTGGAAAGAAGAACCGTTTTTTCTTTGCCTACTTCTTTGATCAGATTTCGAATTTCGATCAACTGATTTGGATCCAATCCGCTGGTAGGTTCATCCAAAATAAGCACTTCGGGTTTGTGAATCAAGGCTTGAGCAAGGCCAACTCTTTGCTTATATCCTTTTGATAAAATTCCTATTTTCTTGTTCTGTTCAGGCTCCAATCCACACTGCTTAATGACTTCATCCACCGATTTTTTTAATCCTTTTTTTTGTCCATAAAGCTGAGCAATGTGCGTTAGGTATTCTCGAACATACATATCATTGTAAAGCGCATTGTTTTCGGGAAGATAGCCAGTGAGGGCTTTTGCTTTTTTACTTTCGTGGGCAAAATCAAATCCCATTACAAATCCTGTCCCTTCGGTAGGTGGAATATAGCCACTAATTATTTTCATCAAAGTAGATTTCCCGGCACCGTTTGGTCCCAACAAACCTACAATTTCACCGGCTTTGATTGATAGAGAAACAGCAGTGAGCGCATATTGTTTTCCGTAAACTTTACTGATGTTTTCGAGTTTTATTGACATTTGATTGTTTTTCGAAACAAAATTAAGGATAATTTTCGCTTATTCGAACTTAAAATAGAAGGCTGTTTGGCTTAATCGCTTTTGTTGTAACTTTGCAAACGATGTATCAAGAACCACTTATCACCGATTGGCTGCCCATTACGCGCAAAGAAATGTTGCTTCGCGACTGGGAAGAATTAGATGTAATTATTGTTAGTGGCGATGCGTATATCGATCATCCTGCTTTTGGAACGGCTGTGATTGGCCGATTGATCGAATCGCAAGGATTGCGTGTAGGAATCATTCCGCAACCAAGCTGGCAAGACGATTTGCGCGATTTTAAAAAATTCGGAAAGCCCCGGATGTTTTTTGCTGTTACGGCCGGAAACATGGACAGTATGGTAAATCATTATACTGCCAATAAACGTTTGCGCTCAAACGATGCATATACTCCCGGTGGCGAAAAAGGATTTCGCCCGGATTATGCTTCCACCGTTTATAGCACTATTCTGAAGCAACTTTATCCGGATGTACCCATTGTAATTGGAGGTGTAGAAGCCTCGTTGCGTCGCGTTACGCATTACGATTATTGGTCGGACAAACTAAAACCTTCCATCATAAAAGACAGCAAAGCCGATTTGTTGGTGTATGGAATGGGCGAACAACCTTTGCTTGCTTTGCTGAAATTGCTAAAAAAAGGAGTTCCTTTTAACTCCATAAAATCCATTCCACAAACTGGCTATTTGGTAGAACAAGTTCAAAACCTGCCGCAAAGCAATCAGTGGTTGGATATTGAGCTTTATTCGCATGAGGTTTGTTTGGACGATAAATTGAGTTATGCCAAGAATTTTAGACACATTGAGCAAGAATCGAACAAAGTGGTAGCAAAAAGGATTTTGCAAAAAATTGGAGAAGAAATAGTGGTGATAAATCCGCCATTTCCAACCATGACCGAAAAAGAAATTGATGCAGCCTTTGATTTGCCTTTTACACGATTGCCTCATCCAAAATACAAAAAGCGAGGTGTAATTCCGGCCTACGAGATGATAAAATTTTCGGTAAATATGCATCGTGGTTGTTTTGGAGGATGCAGCTTTTGCACTATTTCGGCACATCAAGGCAAATTTATTGCTTCGCGTTCGGAAGCTTCCATTCTTCGGGAAGTGGAGCAAATGACGCAAATGCCCGATTTTAAAGGATATATTTCCGATTTGGGCGGCCCTTCGGCCAATATGTATAAGATGAAAGGAAAAATTCAGTCCTTGTGCGACCAATGTAAGCGCCCATCGTGTATTCATCCTTCTGTATGTACGAATCTGGAAACTTCGCATCAGCCTTTGCTGGATATTTATAAAAAAGTGGACGAACATCCAAAAGTGAAAAAAGCCTTTGTTGGTAGTGGAATTCGCTACGATTTATTGGTCAAAGAATTCAATACCGATGGCGATGAAAAAGTGATGAACGAATACATGTATCAACTGCTCGATAAGCATGTGAGCGGCAGGCTGAAAGTGGCGCCGGAACATACCTCAGATCAAACGCTGAAAATGATGCGCAAACCATCGTTCAAATATTTTCATCTGTTTAAGAAGCAGTTTGATAAGATAAACCAACAATTGGGGAAGAAACTTCAGTTGATTCCATATTTTATTTCATCGCATCCCGATTCGCATTTGGAAGATATGGCCAATCTTGCTGCCGAAACGAAGGAAATGGGTTTTCATTTGGAACAAGTGCAAGATTTCACACCAACGCCAATGACAGTGGCTACCGAAGCATATTATTCTGGCTATCATCCTTATACGCTCGAAAAAATTTATACGGCTCGCGAAAAACAAGAGAAACTGGATCAGCATCGCTTCTTCTTTTGGTACAAAAGCGAAAACATTCCTTGGATAAAACGCGTTTTAAAAAATTCGCCGGAAATTATTCAGAAACTTTTGGCAAAAAAGAATAAGGAATATACCGGTAATGGGAGTAAACCCAAAACGGATTTAAAAAATAGTTCGAACCAACGATTTAGTTCTGATCGGAAGCAAACCACTCGGCGTAAGAAGTAACTGTTTCGCGTAAAACCATACTGTGCAAAACAATGTTTTCAGGGAGTTTGGCTTTTAATCGAGCAGCAAAATCGACCAACATATTTTCGCTTGTGGGCTGGTAATCGACCAGCAGCACACGTTGAAACAGCTCACTGCCACTGGGCAAAAGCGTTGCTTCTTCTGAATCTCTATTCAAAACCAAGGCATGATCCATCTGATCGACAATTTCCTTGCGGACAATTTTTTTTAAATCGCCAAAATCCATAACCATTCCCAACTTTGGGGAATCTTTATCTTCAATAGGTTCGCCCATAATTGTAACCAAAAGTCCGTACGAATGGCCGTGAATGTGTTTGCAAAGCCCGTTGTATCCGCTTAAAGCATGTGCCGTTTCGAATTTAAACTCTTTTGTTATTCTAATTTTTGCCATGACGATTTCTTTTCTAAAACTGCAAACTTGCTTTGCTATTTTTTATGCAAAGAAACATTTTTTTTTAAATCGGCGGACTTTAATTTTGAAAAGCAGAATAGATTCGATGAATCAAATCAATGTTCTACTGTCAGGATCGCGCCGAGCGACTTCTTTGTGTCTGAAGATTTATTTTATAAGCAAATAAATGGACAGAAAAAGCAGAACCAATCCCCCTAAATATTTGCTAAATCGGCCGAAGCGTTCTGGTCTATACTTATTTCCAATAAAAACGCCAAAAAGAACGGATAGAAAAACAACAGCTGTATAAATATAAACGGGCGAAAAACGGATTGCGGGAAAAAGCAAACCGATGGCCAAATACACAAACAGTGAACTGAACGAAGAAGCCACCGATACTCCAAGTAAAATACGCTTGTCTTCGACAAAGAAAGTGCGATTGTGATTCTTGATTTTATTGGTTTCGAAAATAAATTTCAGTGCCGTAAAAACGAGTAAAAATAGCCCTGCATATCTTGCAAACTCAGGGATGAATCCAAAAAATAGGTGTCCAATAAACAAAGCAAAACTAGCCATTAGAAAATGTACCAACGCAAAAGTTAGCGCCACGCTTAGATTGGTTTTTTCCGAATACGGGTGCAAGGTAACTCCGGCTCCAATTGCCAAAAACAGTAAATCGCCCGAAAGGGCCAAAGCCACTAATGCGAAAAGGATGCTTGGTTCGCTCATCAAATTAAATATGAATCAGTTGAAGAATTTTTTCAAGGTAGATGCGATCAATCTCGTCGAATGAATGGAGGTCTTTGCTATCCACATCTAGCACTCCAATAATTTCATCTTTTTTGTTTTTCAATGGAATCACAATTTCGGAATTGGAGCGAGAATCGCAGGCAATGTGACCGGGAAAATGATGTACATCGGGAACAACAATGCTCTTTTGGGCGTTCACTGCCGCCCAGCAAACCCCATTTCCTTTTTTCAAAAGCATGCAAGCAACCGGCCCTTGGTATTTCGAAACAATCAATTCCCCATCGACGAGCATATAAAATCCGGTCCAAAAATAATAATCCATTTTGTGATGCAAAACGGCGATAATACTTGCTTGACGTGCTTCTTCGTTTTTGCATGTGCTCATCAATTTTTCCAACTGAACAAATAGGCGTTGGTATCGGGCTTCTTTCTTTTTACTTTCCATGGGGAATGGGGAATTTTGAACGTTGAATGTTAAATTTTGAATGTTAAATTTTGAATGTTTTGAGAGCGGTTGGTGTTGCTGGATTTTGTTTTCATAATTCAATACTCGGATTCCAAAATTTTTCTTCAAAATTAACAATCTTATCGTTTTCTATAATCAATCCTTCGTTTGTGAGCAATTTTTTCATCAGGTCTAGTTGGCCAAAGTGTTGTTTTCCGCTTAGAATCCCATTTCGGTTTACAACGCGATGTGCCGGAATAGCTCGCTTAGCCGAATGCGAAGCGTTCATAGCCCAACCAACCATTCGGGCTGCTTTTGGAGTACTAAGATATTGAGCAATAGCTCCATAAGAGCAGACTCGCCCTGTTGGTATTTTTTCCACTACATCCCAAACGGCTTCAAAAAATGATTTTTCCATTTCAATTATTTTTATCGGTTTTGGGTAAGACAAGCAGTTCGTTTTCGGCAAATTCTTTTGTTAGGCGAAACTGCAAATAATTGATCGAAATGCCTTCTTTTAAAAACATTTTCTCGTAAAAAGTTTGAAATCCGACCGCTTCGCCATTAAAACCGGAAGAATACAGGTCGTACGAAACAAAATCCAAAGGAAATTTGAAATAGTCGATCACACTCAATGTATAATCGAACAATTCACGATTGTCGGTTTTTTGGTGAATAATGCCGTTTGAAACAAGGACAGAGCAGTAGAGATTCAGAAAATGAGGCGATGTGAGTCGGCGCCGTTCGTATTTGGGTTGTGGATCGGAAAAAGTCAGCCATATTTCTGAGATTTCCTCAGGAGCAAAAAAATGAGAAATCTGATCGATTTTTGTCCTGATGAAAGCAACATTTTTCAAGCCTTCGTTTTGGGCTATTTTGGCGCCATTCCACATACGCGCTCCTTTAAGATCGATGCCAATAAAATTACGGTTTGGATATTTTCGGGCTAGCCCGATAGTATATTCGCCTTTGCCACAGCCCAATTCGAGCGTAATGGAATGATCGTTCTTGAAAAAATCGGTTTTCCACTTTCCTTTCAGCGCAAAACCGTTGGTTAGGAGCGCGTAAGGCAGGTAAAACATATGCGGAAATGTTTCGTTTTCAGCAAATTGAGCTAATTTTCTTCTGGCCACTTTTGATTTTTTAGCAAAGATAGAAGAATTTAAAGTACTTGATTTGTCTTGGTTTGCAAAAATCGGCTTTGCTTCAAGAAATTCAATTTAAGCAATCGCTTATTTTAAATCTTTGGAATAAACAAAATTGTCGATGATAAGTTGTTGTTTGTTTGCATCAAAGCGCGAAAATCCTCTTGCAAAATTTTCGTAGAGCGGAACGTTCTGTTTTTTGAGGCTGCTTATTTTTGTAATTCCTGTAATTTGCTCAATGGCTTTTGCTAGCAGAGGTTCCGTTTCATCACCCAATGGAATTCCTGCCCAAAGATCGTCATAGACGTCGAAATTCGGTGTAAAACCGTCTTTGAAGTCGGTGATTCCATTGGCGTTGGCATAGCGCAAAACAATGGGCTGAATTCCCCAATTGGTGAAGTCGGTATAATCCGATGGATTCGAAAAAATATCTTCAGGTTTAATGGTTATACTTCCCGTATATTTTCCATAGGTTACATCGCCAATCAGCACCACATCCATATATGGATCGAGGCCGGTAATGGTAAGTTCAGATGCGGAGGCTGTTCCGCTGCCGGTAAGAATATACACTTTTGGCAAATTTAGATTTACCACTACTGTAGGATCGAAATTGGCTCTCACTTGGCTGTAAACCTGATTCGATTCCCAGTAGTTTTGATAATAATCATTCCATTGCAATGTAACAATTATTTCTTTGTTTGTAACCACGGACAAGGGCGCAATAGAACTGCAAAGATACTGAGCAGCCGATATATAACCGCCCGGATTGTAGCGAAGGTCGAGCACCAAATCGGTGATGGATTGATCTTTGAAATAGCTGAGCGCATTGTCCAAACTGGCATTGAAATTGCTGATGTATTGAGCATAAAACAGATATCCAATTTTTCTTCCGTTGGTTTCGATTATCTTGGTGATTAATACAGGATCAAGGCTCAGTATTTCGGCATTCATGCTCAGGCTTGATCCTTGCGAAACAGCTCCGTCATTAAGAATTCCTTTTGTTATGGTGATAGAAGCCGCATTAAACAAAGTTGTATAATTTGCTTCCGTAATATCGGTTCCGTTCACCAATACGATGATATCGCCACGTCTAAGGCCGGCTAGTTCGGCTGGAGAATTTGGGTAAATATATTCGATGAGCGCAAATAAATTGCCGGAATTGGAAAATCTACCAAAAGCCAACGAATAGCCATAAGTTGTTTCAACACCAGCAAAACTGGCTTCCAATGCTTCAATATCGTCGGTGATAAACGACCATTTGTCTTCCTCATAAAGTAGCTTATCAAAATAAGCTTTTGAATCAAATTCGTATTTGATATCGATGTTTGGCAAATAATTTTCCCATAAATACACCTCTTCCATCGAAACTTTGACAAACTCGTTGATCTTTTGCGTTAATTCGGGAGCCGCGTTGTCATCTTTTTTGCAGCTGCTGAAAATCGCAAGCCCAATCAGAACGATTGAAATGAGTGGTAACTGCAATTTTTTTACTATGTGAATCATAATTTCATTATTTTCAGAAAACTCAAAATTAATTGAAATATTGTCTTATTCAATGGTTAAGTGGAAATTATCAAATTTGATGCCGCGTTAGCAAAAAAATGAATCATTGCAGAATTATTTTTAGCAAACGTAAAAGAATTAAAATTGGTTTTTTAAACGAAGTTTTTCCAATTCAAGTGTGTAAATTTCTGAATGCAAACCTTCCAAATCGATGGTTTTTGCATAGCTGAATCCATTTTTATGGAGCACTTTTCGCGATGCAGCATTCTCCGGATCAATAATAGCGGTCAGCCTGCGGATATAGTCGAAAGAGAGGGCGTGTTTTATCAGTTCTTGCGCTATCTCGGTGGCAAATCCTTTTGCCCAAAACTCGGGAAGTAAAGAATAGCCCAATTCGGCTTCATCCAAATCCACCATTAAGAGTTTTCCAATTCCTACAAAATCGTTAGTATGCAAAAGCGCAACAATAAAATAACCCAAATTCGGATTTACCTTATTCAGTTCAAGGAGGGTGTTGAATTTCGTTTTGGCTTGTTTTTTTGATAATGTAGCCCCGGAAATCATTTTCATCACTCGGAAATTGCTCACCAATCTGAAATAGTTTTCAAAATCGATCGATTCAAATTTTGTCAGGTTTAAATTTTTTGATCGCATCTGGCTTAATTTCTCAAAAGGTCGAATTAAAAATCCCCATTTTATTTTTTATGAAAAATTCTGCTAATGCCTTTTCCAAGCGATTCAAAAGCTTCAATACTTTTTTGCAAAGGAACAGTAGAAATGTCTTCGTCTTGTTCGTAAACATAGCTGTATTGTTGAGGATAAACGATTATTTTATTGTTGTTGCTAAAATATTTTTCAACTTTATTTGGCAGGTTGTCGAGGTAATTTACATGCGATGCAGCGTTTTTTCGAGCTGAGATTAAAACGATTAAATCGTCTTCGTAAATATGTTTTGATAGAACAAGGAAATCCTCCCATTCAGTAAAGATTTGAAAACTAATAGGGGAGGATAAATGCTTTTTCTTCATTTTCAATTTTATAGCTTCTTGGGTGCTTTCACAGCCAAAATGGACGATCGGAATGCTTAGCTCTTGGGATAACTTGAATATTTTTTGAAGCCAAATTTCAAATCCTTTTTCCTGTTCAGCCAAAGGAGTAGAAATGACAAAAATCCGCTTTTGTTTCAATTGGAGTTTCTCTAATTGGCAAATAAACAGGTTTTTGTCTATTTTATTGATAATGGTATATATTTTCTCTCCAATAAATTTATCTAAAACACCCGATTTCCTTGGCCATCCCAAAACGATGATATCCGCCATGATTTCGCGCGATATTCGTGCAATGCCGCTCGAAGGATTGTGATCAATGGTGGCAATAGTATTTACTTTTATTTCGGCGGCAGCCCCTTGTACTTTATATTCTTCTAATTTTTTTTTGGTGGAAATAATATTGATTTCAGCCTCTGCATTATTTGGTACCACCGATAGAACAGTAACTGGATTGGCCGATTTTTTATCTTTTATCAATAGGGCAAATTCTAAGAGTTTTTCCATATTTGATAAATTGGTGATAGGCAGAAGGATATGTTCGTTGTTCAATAGATTCAGTTCTGTATTTGATAAGTGCGAGTCGGATTGCGTTAATAGGATTCGCTTGGAAGCTCTTTCTGTGGCAAATGAAGCCACCACACAGGTTATAAGAATCAAAACAACAGTTCCGTTTAGGACATAATCATCCAGAATCCCAGCATTGAAACCAACAAGTACTACGGCCAAAATTGCTGCTGCATGCGAACTACTCAATCCGAAGATGAGTTGGCGTTGTGCGGAAGAATATTTGAAAATCAATTGCGTAAAGAGAGCGGCAAGCCATTTGCCAAACAGCGCAACGATTGTTAAGATAGCTGCAATAATTAAAGCCTTGGGTCCGCTCAAAACTACTCCTATATCAATAAGCATTCCCACCGAAATAAGAAAAAATGGAATGAATAAGGAATTTCCAATAAATTCGATTCGGTTCATCAGAGCCGACGACGGTGGAATTAATGGATTGAGTGCAAGACCGGCCACAAAAGCACCAATAATGGGTTCTAAACCTGATATTTCAGCTAAAAATGCAGAAAAGAATACAACAGACAAAACAAAGATATAATGTGCATGTTTCTCGCTTTCCAATTTTGTAAAGAACCATTTTGTAATTTTTGGAATGAGCAAAAACATAATGGCCGAAAAAATAATTAAAGAAACGCCCAGTTTCAACCAAAATGTGTGATCCAATCCGCCTCGATCATTGCTCATAATTATTGCCAAAACAATAAGAACAGCCGAATCGGTAAGAATGGTTCCTCCTACAGTTACGGCAACTGCTTGATTTTTGGAAACACCCAATTTGCTCACAATTGGATAAGCCACCAAGGTGTGAGTCGAAAACATGCTGGCGATTAATAAACTGGCATTTAATTCGTAATCCATGAGATAATGTGCAATAGGAAACCCCACAGAAAAAGGAATGATAAAAGTGAAAAATCCGAAAAGCAAACTCTTGTTGCGGTTGCTCTTAAATTCGTTCATGTCGAGCTCTAAACCGGCAATAAACATAATGTAGAGTATTCCTATTGTAGAGAAAAGCTCTACGGCACTGTCTTTGGCTAAGAAATTTAAACCAAAAGGGCCTATTATCACACCTGAAATAATCAATCCAATTATTCCGGGAATATTTAATTTTCGCAATAAAATGGGAGCAATCAGTATAATCAAAAGTATTAACGAAAAAACCAAAACGGGATTGTTCAACGGCAGTTGAAATTCGCGAACTAGATTTTGTATAAATTCATTCATCCGTGCTTAATTTATATTTCTTAGTGAAGATAAAATGAAAACAACCTCTTGACTCGACCATCCCAATGGTCGTCGTTTCTTTTTTATGGCGTAAATGTAAACATTTTGTGTAAATTTTTTGAAATCAAAAAATTTCGATTTAGCTGCAGATTCTGTTTCATAAGCTTGTGGTTGGCATATTTCTTTCTTTTGGCTCTTTGGAAAGCAATGAACTTGTTTCAGATGAATTTGGAGGCAAACTCGATGCCTCAAAAGTCAGATTTGAAAATCAGTTTCAGATTTTGAAGGAATCTTTAAAAATTTGTATTTTAAAGTTGAATATCTGCTTTCAATAGACTTGATATCTTCAATAGATTGAATTGGTTTTTATTTATTTTTGCACACGAAATTTTGTGATCGTTCTACTCGAAAAAAAAGGGGTAGAACCAAAACCTCGAATAAAATAGTCAAATGGGAGAGCCAATTCAGAACAAGAAGTACATCGATTTACAGAAGATAATTGCCAAAAGCAATGCGAAAATATTGAAAAATCTTCCTGGCTTTGTGGTGCTTTTGCTCAAAAAATTGATCCGACAAAACGAAATCAATCTGTTTCTCAATAAATATTCGAAAAATATGGGCGTCGATTTTTTGGTAAATATGAAACGCGAATTGAATATTACCATTGAAGTGGATGGAATTGAAAATCTTCCGGAAAACGGAAGATGTTTTTTTGCTGCAAATCATCCTTTTGGTGTTGCCGATGGATTGGCTTTAACCTATACAGTTTCTCAAAAATATGGTTCGCTCAAAGCCATTGCCAACGATGCTTTTATGTTTGTCCCTCAAATGCATCCATTATTAGCTGCTGTCAACGTTTTTGGGCGTTCTTCGAGAGAATACATCCAGGCTCTAGACGAAGTTTACAATTCAGAAAGCCCGATTACACATTTCCCTGCCGGCAGAGTGTCGCGAAAATACCATGGGAAAGTTCAGGATCAGGAATGGCAAAAAAGCTTTATCACAAAATCCGTTTCCAGCCAAAGAGCCATTGTTCCTTTTTATTTTCATGGAAAGAATTCGCGTTTATTTTATTTTGTTTTTAGTCTTCGGCAGAAGTTAGGTATCAAGCTGAATATCGAATTGGCTCTTTTGCCCCATGAGCTTTTCAACAAAAGAAATTCCACTATCAAAATTAGTATTGGAAAACCAATTCCATATTCTACGTTTGACAAACGATTTTCGCATCATGAATGGGCTCAATTGATAAGAGCTCATGTGTATCGGTTGGGCGAAAAAGGAACGAACACCGATTTTGCTCCTGAAATAGAAAACGCGCAAAACGTAAAATAAGCACCCCAAATTTTCGAACAATCTCTTTGCCTAAAATGTTTATTTTTGTGCATACAAATAGAACAGTATGTTATATCCATTAAAATTTGTTCCACAATTTCGCGAGAAAATTTGGGGCGGGCAAAGAATCAAAAACCACTTAAATCAAAACCCAGGCAATTTGCCCAACTGTGGCGAGTTGTGGGCTTTGTCGGGATTTCCCGGCTCCGAAAGTGTAGTTGCTAACGGTTTTTTGGCCGGCAATGAACTGAACGAGTTGGTTGAAATTTATATGGACGAATTGCTGGGGGAAAAAGTTTTTGAAGTTTATGGAAATGTTTTTCCTTTGCTTGTCAAAATTCTCGATGCAAACGATTGGCTTTCGATACAAGTTCATCCGGATGATGA
>DYSK01000045.1 GCA_020718315.1 Draconibacterium orientale | reverse complement strand
TTCGCTGGCCAACGAAACGGTGGCGATGGGCGTTTTAAACTCATGGGTCATATTGTTTACAAAATCATTTTTCATCAGGCTTACCTTTTTTTGCTGAAAGATGACCACCACTGTATAGATAAAACTAAAGCCTAAAATGACCACAAACAATCCGGAAAGAATAAAACCGACCAGCATATTTTGGATAATCAGGTTGTCGTGCGAGGGAAAATAAAGAGCTAAATAATAGGGCGATTCGCTGCGCACGCAATTCAAAGAAACCTTGAATTCGGATGATAGAATTTCGGCCTGAAAATGTTTGAAATGTCCGCCAATAATATTTTTTGTTTTCCCCTGATAAACGGCATATTCATAATCGTCTTCAATATGAATGCATATCAATTCGTTGGCGAGCAAGGAGTCGATCAGCACATAATTCAAATGCTCGTAATCGGAATCCGAAGGCTCTTGAATGCTGTCGGTCAAAAAAACTCGCTTTTCGGTGCCGGGATTCTGCATTTCAAACAAGGTATTCGAGATAGACTTTAAGCCCATCAGAACCCTTTTGTCGAACTGGTCTTTTTTTAAATCGTAGGCATTTTTTATCCAATAGAGCTGCGAAAGGATGATGCCCAAAAAAGACAATAGCGTGAGAAAAATGAGCAATAAGCCTACACGTTTATTCATATTTTCTTGACGTTTTTGATAAAGCGCACTGATTTAAGGTCAAAAATAGCTTAAATAATTAATTTTAAAAACTGAATTAACAGCTCATTAACTTTCTTAACAGCGGCTTAACACTGAGCTATTGCAGATAGACTAACTTTGCAAAAGGAAATCCAAATTAAATCCAATATTATTTTCATTCTTTAAGCTCTCTGAGATTCTTTCTCAAAGAGCTTTTTTTATGATCGGAATGTGTGTGTTTAAGCGAAGCCTCCCAAACTTATTGTAGATCTTTTCCGTGGCAATGTTTGTATTTTTTTCCGCTGCCACAGGGACACGAATCGTTTCGTCCAATCTGTTTTTCCACTTTTACGGGTTGAGGTTTTTGCTTCACTTGTGTATCGGAATGCGATTGCGACAACAAATCGTCTCTGCTTTCTGTCAGGTTTTTTTGAGCTTGTGGAAGTTTTGCTTCGCGAAGGGTGGTTTGTTGGCGTGGCAAATCTCCTTTTATCAAAAAGCTGCTTATCTCTTTATTGTTTCGCTGAACCATTTCTTTGAATAAGTTAAACGATTCGAATTTGTAAATCAACAAAGGGTCTTTTTGTTCATACGTAGCATTCTGAACGGATTGTTTCAAATCGTCCATCTCGCGCAAATGCTCTTTCCATGCATTGTCTATAATGCTTAACGTCAAGCCTTTCTCGATCGAAAGGGGGATTTCTCTTTGGAAGTCGTTGTAGGCTTTTTCCAGATTTGCAATCACATTGTAGGTTTTAAGTCCGTCGGTAATGGGGATGGCAATGTTTTCGTAACTACTGTTTCTTTCAAAAACATCTTTAATGACAGGGAAAACATTGTGTGCAATTTCTTTTGATTTGGTTTTGTAATTTTCGTACACCAGTTCAAATATTTGTTGTGTAAGGTCTCCCTCTTTTTTGTCCGAAAATGTTTTGCTGTCGAAAGGGGCTTCAACCAATACTGTTTTCAGAAGCTCCATATTCAAGGCGTCAAAATCGCCTGATACTTTGTATTCCGAAACCAATTGTTCAATAAAATCGAACAGCATATTTGAGATGTCGATGGCAAGTCGCTCGCCATACAAGGCATGTCTTCTTTTTTTATAGATCGATTCGCGTTGGGTGTTCATTACATCGTCGTATTCGAGCAATCTTTTTCGCGTTCCAAAGTTGTTTTCTTCTACCTTTTTTTGTGCGCGCTCGATGGATTTTGTAATCATCGAATGTTGAATCACTTCGCCTTCGTCCAATCCCAAACGATCCATTATTTTAGCGATTCGATCGGAACCAAACATGCGCATCAAATTGTCGTCCAAAGCAACGAAAAACTGGGAGCTTCCCGGATCGCCTTGTCGTCCCGAACGTCCACGCAACTGGCGATCGACGCGACGAGATTCGTGGCGTTCTGTTCCAATAATGGCCAATCCGCCCGCTTTTTTCACTTCTTCATTGATCTTGATATCGGTACCACGTCCTGCCATATTCGTAGCAATCGTAACGGTACCCGCTTTTCCGGCCTGAGCCACAATATCTGCTTCGCGTTGATGCAATTTGGCATTCAAGACATTGTGTTTTATATTTTTGCGTGTCAGCATTCGGCTCAGCAATTCCGATGTTTCCACCGAAGTAGTGCCCACAAGCACCGGTCGGCCGGCTTCTACCAGTTTTACTATTTCGTCGGTTACGGCATTGAATTTTTCGCGGGTAGTTTTGAAAACCTTGTCTTCATGATCTTTTCGGGAGATAGAGCGGTTGGTAGGAATGACTACCACATCCAATTTGTAGATATCCCAAAGTTCGCCGGCTTCCGTTTCTGCTGTACCTGTCATGCCCGAAAGCTTGCTATACATTCTGAAATAGTTTTGCAATGTGATGGTGGCGTAGGTTTGAGTGGCTGCTTCGATCTTCACATTTTCTTTGGCTTCGAGGGCTTGATGCAGTCCGTCCGAATATCTTCGGCCTTCCATAATACGACCGGATTGTTCATCTACAATTTTAATCTTATTCTCGATGATTACATATTCTACATCTATTTCAAAAAGCGCATAGGCTTTTAAAAGCTGATTCACCGTATGAACTCTTTCCGATTTGATGGCATAATCGCGCATGAGTTCGCTTTTCTTCGTTGTTTTTTCTTTCGGGTCCAGCGTAGATTTCTCCAAATCGGCCAAGGAAGCCCCAATATCGGGCAAAATGTAAAAATTCGGATCTTCGTAGGAAGCGGTGATTAAATCAATTCCTTTGTCGGTCAGATCGATCGAATTGTGTTTTTCGTCGATAACAAAAAAGAGATCATCGTCGATGATATGCATCTGCTTATTTTGCTCCTGCATATAAAAATTTTCTGTCTTCTGCATCAAGGCTTTCATGCCCGGTTCGCTCAGGAATTTTATCAGTGCTTTATTTTTCGGCAAGCCGTGATAAGCTCTAAAAAGCAATTCGCCTCCCCTTTTTTCGTCTTCCGAGTTTGGGTTAGAACTGAGGATTTTTTTCGATTCGGCAAGGATGGAAGTAACCAGTTTTCTTTGTTCCAAATAAAGCCTTTCCACATTGGGTTTTAATGCTTCAAATTCTTGATTATCGCCTCGGGGCGTTGGTCCGGAAATGATCAGCGGAGTCCGGGCATCATCAATCAAAACCGAGTCCACTTCGTCCACAATCGAAAAATTGTGTTTTCGTTGAACGAGTTCGTCGGGATTGCTGGTCATATTGTCGCGCAAATAATCGAAGCCAAACTCGTTGTTTGTTCCATAGGTAATATCTGCCAAATAGGCTTTTCTTCTTGCTTCCGAATTGGGTTGGTGTTTGTCGATGCAATCCACTGTCAATCCGTGAAACTCGAACAACATTCCCATCCATTCGGCATCGCGTTTGGCCAGATAATCGTTTACTGTAACCAGATGAACGCCTTTGCCGGCAAGTGCATTTAAATATACGGGAAGTGTTGCAACGAGTGTTTTTCCTTCTCCGGTGGCCATTTCGGCTACTTTTCCTTGATGCAATACAATTCCTCCAATCAACTGAACATCGTAATGGATCATGTCCCATTTGATCAGGTTTCCGCCGGCCATCCATTCGTTTTTGTAATAGGCTTTTTCGCCTCGGATATTCACATTGTCGAATTTGGCAGCCAAATCCCGATCGTATTGATTGGCTGTCACTTCCACTTCGTTGTTTTCTTTAAAGAAAACGGCCGTTGCTTTCATCACCGCAAAGGCTTCGGGTAGAATTTCGTCTAAAGTATTCTGTGTTATTTGATATTGCTGATCGAGCAGTTTGTCTATCTCCTGATAAAGGCTTTCTTTTTCGTCGATTCCAATCTCTTGATTTTGATCTATTTGCAAATAAATTCCTTTGATTTCATTCTCAACTGTTTGAGTAGCGGCCGAAATCTTTTGCTTGAATTCATGAGTTTTGGCGCGCAATTCGTCGGCACTTAAGGGAGAAATATATTTGTATGCTTCTAATGTTTTCTTTAAAGTGGGCTCTATGGCTTTTATATCGCGTTGGGATTTGCTGCCCAATAGATTTTTGAAAAATTGTATCATAAATTTGCTTTGTCTTTAATAGGTTTAAACAAAAACCATTCTTTTTATATAAAGCTGCAACATTGGCAGTTTTGCATGCAAAAGTAGAAAATTAATTTAGTAAACGGGTAAGATCAAAGCGATTTCCAAATTTGTCCGAACGGCTCCTAAATTGATGTACCGGCAATAAACGGGAGGCGCTTTGCTTAAAAGAAAAATTGCTGACAGGAGGGAGGCTGTTTGCAGTGAACAAGGCCGGAAATAAGATTGTCCGACTGTTGGTTGTTTGCAATTTTCGTTCGCTTTAGGCCGAGGGATTGAACTATATTCCTGGTTTGGCTTTGGCTAAAAAACAATTTATACCAA
Organism: Draconibacterium orientale; assembly: GCA_020718315.1. Lineage (GTDB taxonomy): Bacteria > Bacteroidota > Bacteroidia > Bacteroidales > UBA12170 > UBA12170. Next base: position 10,066 of record DYSK01000045.1, on the reverse strand, counting down.
GCTCCGCTGTATTGCAATGTATCGCGGAATAGCTGGACACTACTGAATTGTTGATCGGTCGAATTGTAAATGGGGCTTCGCCTTTTCGGTGTTCAAAAAAAATCCATTTTCGCCAAAGGCGATGATTAAATAGATATTTTAGCCTTTCGAATTGTTCAAAAGTATGTTTAAAAGTTATGAGCTGTGCAAAAAATAGCTTCTTTTTTTTGTTGAATTTTGCTAAACGGATGAAAATCGATTTTCGGTTTGTTGTCCCTCAATCGTGTTCGCTTATGAATTACTTTTGGCAGTTTTTTCTGAATCGCTTTTAGCAGCCCATTTTCAACTACATACATTTCGTTTACATATTTAAATTCGTATATTATTATGGAGTATGAATATTTGCAAAATATTGATAATGTGATAAATAAACAAAAAACTATATTTTAGGGCTGAATTTAGAATTGTTCATTCAGGGCATTATAATAGGTAAAAAATAATTAAAACGCAAGTGAAAAATATTTTTTTTCTCCACACTTTTTCATACACTTTTGTCTTGCGCAAAAAGTGAAAGAATAACCTTCTGAAAAGAACTCGAAACGACATTTAAGAACAAATAAAGGATAAATAGCCTTAAGGGGCACATTGTATTAACCTTAAAAAATTTATGGAAAAAGATCACATCAAAATTTGGGACAGTTGTTTGCGCTTTATTCAGGACAATGTGAATATGCAGGGGTATAAGACATGGTTCGAGCCGATTGTTCCTTTAAAGCTGGTCGATGGTGTATTAACGATTCAGGTTCCTAGCCAATTTTTTTACGAATGGTTGGAAGAACATTACATCAAATTGCTTCGAATGGTTATCAAAAAAGAGTTGGGACAATTTGGGCGATTGGAGTACAGTATCATTGTCGATAATTCTTCTCCGGGACTTGAGAAAAAGAGCATCAAATTACCAACTTCCAGCAAAGAAGCCATTAGTAATCCTGCTGTAACAATGCCTTATACCATGAATAGAGCAAAAACAAAAGATATACCCAATCCTTTTATCATTCCTGGAATAAAGAAAGTAAAAGTAAATTCTCAACTGATCGAATCCAATTCCTTTGCCAATTTTGTAGAAGGCGATTGCAATCGTTTGGCGCGTTCGGCCGGATATGCCGTTGCTGAAAGTCCGGGCAAGACTTCCTTCAATCCTTTGTTTCTTTATAGCCCAACCGGATTGGGAAAAACACATTTGTCGCATGCCATTGGTTTGCAAGTAAAAGAAAACTATCCCGACAAAACCGTTTTGTATTTAAACTCAAATCAGTTTATTTCTCAGTTTATCGACAGTATCCGAAATGGAAATCAAAACGATTTCGTTCATTTTTATCAAATGATTGATGTGCTCATCATCGACGATGTTCACCTGATGGCAGGGAAAGAAAAAACCCTCGACGTATTCTTTCAGATTTTCAATCATTTGCATCAAAACGGAAAACAGATAATCATCACTTCCGATATTCCGCCAGTAGAGCTCACCGGTTTCAACAACCGTTTAATCTCACGATTCAAATGGGGATTGGCCGCCGATTTGCAAGCTCCCGATCTGGAAACGCGCATTGCAATCATCGAAAAGAAATTGTACAACGATGGCATCGAAATGCCGAAAGATGTGATTGAATATCTGGCTTATAGCGTCACCAATAGCATTCGCGAACTGGAAGGTGCTTTGATAAGTATTATGGCTCAAAGTTCCTTAAATAAGAAGGAAATTACGATCGATTTGGCAAAACAAATCATTGATAAATATGTAAAATCTACGAATCGCGAAATTTCAATCGAATACATTCAAAAAGTTGTATGCGAATATTTTAGCCTGCCGGTAGATATTATCAACAGCAAAACACGCAAACGCGAAATCGTTCAGGCGCGCCAACTGGCTATGTATTTTTCGAAAAAACATACAAAATCTTCGTTGGCAACCATCGGACAACATTGTGGAAACAAAGACCACGCAACCGTGTTGCATGCTGTGAAAACGGTGAATAATTTGTTGGATACCGACAAAAAGTTTAAAAACTTTGTTGACGACCTCGACAAAAAGATAAAACTTCAATAAAACCAAGAAGCCGCATTTGCGGCTTTTTTTATTTTGCCTTGCCGATTGTCGTGGGGATTGTGTATTTTAGCATTACAAAAAAATGAGTAAGTGAAAGCAATTCTTCTCGCAGCCGGATTGGGGACACGGTTATTCCCCTTAACCAAAGACAAACCAAAAGCACTCATCGAAGTTCATGGAAAACCATTGATTCAGCATCAATTGGAGAAATTGAAAAAAGCCGGATTCAATAAAGTTTTGATCAATATTCATCACTTTGGCGAACAGGTCTTGACGTTTTTGGAAGAGCATCAAAATTTTGGAATCGATTTACATATTTCGGATGAACGCAATCAGCTCCTAGATACAGGTGGCGCTTTGCGAAAAGCAATCGATTTTTTCGCCGGAACAGAGCCTGTTTTGATTCACAATGTGGATGTTCTTACCAATATCCCTCTCGAAGCAATGCTCAATACACATAAACTTACCGGCGCTTTGGCCACCTTGGCAATCCGAAAAAGAGAATCGGCGCGCTATCTGCTTTTCGACGAACACAATCAGTTGCGTGCCTGGGAAAACGCCAAGACAGGAGAGAAAAAGGGGAATTGGCACAATCCCGATTTGGTCCGAACGGCCTTTTCGGGCATTCATATCCTCTCGCCCGAAGCCATTCGCTTGTTTCCCGACGACGATAAATTTTCGGTCATCGACTTTTATCTTTCTATTTCCGAAAAACACAGCATTATTGGATATTACCACGATTATTCCATTTGGCTCGATGTTGGAAATCCCGAATCTTTGGCCCAAGCGGAGAAATTAGCCTTTTGACGATGACTTCAAATAAGCAAACGACCTTTCTGGAAGAAACGATCGATCAGCTCATTGCTGCTTATCCCGACAAACTGAGTCAATTGTGTATTATTACCCCAAACCGTCGTACACAGGTTTTTATCAAAAACTATTTTATAGAAAAACAGCAAGCCTTTCTATTGCCCAAGCTGTTGTCTATCGACGATTTTGTTCAACATCTCTCCCCTTATGTGGTTTTTGATGCAATCGATCTGAGCTTCGAATTGTATGCTGTCTATAAATTTTTGGAAGGAGAAGAAGCACAGACTTTCGAACGTTTTCTGCAATGGGCACCGGTTTTGATCAACGATTTTAATGAAATTGATTTGCATTTAGCCGACGGAAACGCCTTGTTTTCTTATTTGAGCGATGCCTATGCCATCAAAGAATGGAATCTGGGAGAGGATGAGCTTACCGAATTTCAAAAAAATTACTTGGCTTTCTTTCATAAGCTCAACGATTATTACCAGTATTTTACTCAAAGTCTAAAAGCCCAAAATGCAGCCTATTCCGGTTTGGCTTATCGCTTTGTGGCCGAAAACATCGACGCTTTGATTGAAAAGCAATCGTGGCATAAAATTGTTTTTGCCGGATTTAATGCGCTTAGCTTGTCGGAAGAAAGGATAATTCGGCAGCTCTATCAATCCAAAAAAGCGGATTTGTTTTGGGACATCGATTCGTATTATTTTGATGATAAAAACCAGGAAGCAGGATTGTTTTTCAGAACCTATTCCGATTGGTTTCCTTTTGATGAAACAGTTCTGAAGAATCATTTTCGGCAAGCAAAGGAAATTACGCTCATTGCTGTTCCTCGTGCCATTGGGCAAGCCAAGATAGCCGCCGAACTTTTAAGCAGGAATAGGGGAAATAGCAATACCGCGCTGGTGCTTGCCGACGAAAGCCTGTTGATGCCGGTTTTGAATAGCCTGTCGGCCGAAGTGTTGCAGCAAACAAATGTTACGATGGGCTATCCGCTCAAAAATACTTCGACACATTTGCTTTTTCGTTTGTTTTTCAAATTGCAAGGCAATGCGCAGCGATATGCCAAGAATCAGCGTAGTTTGCATTTTTTGCGCGACGATCTCTTGCAAATCCTGACAAATCCATTGGTGGTTCATTTTTTTGGGAAATACAGCGCAATCGAAAAAGCCTTAAAAAAACAAATTTTCTGGAAAGAAGAAGAGCTTAAAGCACTATTTGAAACCGAACAAGCCTCTGCCTTGGGTTTTTTATTCGTCGCGTTGAATGATGCTGCCGAGCAAACAATCTTGTTTTTTCAAAATTTTATTCGGGAATTTTCGACGGCTTATGCTGCTTCGAACAAGGAATTGCAGTTTCAATATGCTTCGGATTGGGAAGCCTTTTCGATTTATGCCCGATTGCTAAACCGACTCACCGACCGGATACAGAAATACGGTTTTCCGTTGAAACAGCAAGAGTTTAAGCTTGTTTTCGAACAGCTCATTGGAAATCAAAATCAATCGTTTCGGGGCGAGCCGCTCAAAGGATTGCAATTGATGGGGCTGCTCGAAACACGTGTGCTCGATTTCGAAAATCTGATTCTTCTATCGGCCAACGAAGACATTCTCCCTTCGGGAAAGATGACCAATTCGTTTATCCCTGTCGATGTGAAACGGAGTTTCAAGCTCCCCACCTACAAAGAGAAAAACGCCATTTTTGCTTACCATTCTTATCGGCTTTTGCAAAGAGCCAAAAATATCCAGTTGCTCTACAGCACTTCTTCAACAAAATTGGCCGGTGGCGAAAAAAGTCGATTTTTGACGCAGATATTGCTCGAGCTGAGAGCCAATAACGATCAAATACAGATTCGGCAACAACTATTTAATTTCAAGGATGTGGATCCTCAAAATCTGTTTTCCATCGTTATTCAAAAAGACAAAGTCGTTCAAGACCGATTGACAGCCTTGGCCGAAAAAGGAATTTCGCCCACGGTATTCAATATGTATATCCAATGCCCATTGAAATTTTACTTCAAAAAAATACTGAAAATTGAGGAGCCGGAGGAGGAAGAAGGTTTGATTGATGATTTGATGCTCGGAAACATTGTTCATCACACGCTGCAAGAGTTATTTACTCCTTATTTGGGAAAAGAAATTGGAGTGGGCGATTTGAAGAAGATGAAAGCGGCTTTAAAAGCCGAAATAGATGTTCAGGTTGGCAAAGAAGCCAAAGGGCAGAAACTCGATAGTGGGCAAAATTTCTTGACCATCAAAAGCATCGAAAAATACATCCACGATTATTTGAGCTATGAGCAAAAAAATCTGGAGGAAAACCTGAAGAATGGAGGGGCTTGGAACATTGTGAGCTTGGAACAAACGCTCGAAAGAGACCTTCAGCTACCGGTAAGCAAGCGGAAAATCAAGGTTCTTGGCGTAACCGACCGCATCGATCGCTGGAATGGCACGATTCGTATCTTGGATTACAAAACCGGTTATGTAAAACCGGTAGACTTAAAACTGGCAAAGAGAAACGAGCTGTTTGCCGACACCAAATACGAGAAAGCGATACAGTTGTTGTGGTATGCTTTTTTGTATCCAGGGCAGAAGCACGAAATAAAAAGTGGAATTATCGCTTTGCGAAAAGGCAGCGATCCTTATGTCTATGTTAGCGAGGACAGGGGCGAAAGTGTAGGAAAGGCGCTTTTAGAAGAATTTGAAATTGGTTTGTATCAGGTATTAGAGGAATTGTTTGATCCGGCCATTCCCATTGTTCAAACCGACAATCCTGAAAAATGCAGATTGTGTGCCTATTCGCAAATCTGTTTGAAGTAATGATGCAGTCATGCTGAGCACGCACGTGTCATGCTGATCCGGCAGCCGACGGAGCATCTGTTTATTATTATTCTTAGCATCACCGCCTATCATTGATTACGGATTAAAATTTTCTTTACTTGATTTTTTGTGTTCTGAAGCACCAGCTCCTTCACCCAGGGCAAAAACCCATCCATCCAGCGCTGAGGGTGAAAGACAAGCAGGGTTTGATCAGGCGACTATTCCTTTAAAACTGTATGTATTATGTCAAGTGGGGTTTAAAATTTTTTTAAGCTCAAGCATTTGCATACTATGTTTTTCGGGATTTTGTTCTTTTAGTTTAATAATATTCATGAGTTTCCATTTTATACCAGGAAATTCTTCATAATTAAAACTGCTCCATTTTGGCTTCCCCTCTGAGAAGCTTAGGATTAGTTCAGCTGCCTCTGATGAAATATTATTTTTTACTGTTTCTATCAATTGAAGCCTTGTGTTTTCATACATATCATAAGTAAACATTTCTTTTGTCATCCCACTAAATTGACTATTTAGCGTTGCCTCCTGATTAAGAAAAGAAGGATTTAAAATTTCATGAATAGGGCGTTTGCTACTCAGCAAGCTAAAAATAAAACCTTTATTAATCTCAGGGGAATATCCAAAGGTATCAAGCATTTTCTTCACATCAAATAAATCACGCGGATGCTGTCGGTCAAGAGCCGCAACTATCTTTCCACCAAAAAGTTGACCTATAGATACGATCTGTATTTCACAAAACATGTTAAACTGCTCTTGTGCAGCATTACTTAAAGGCAGTAAATCAGTTTTTTGATAAATACCACGATTAATAGTATTCACTTCGATTTTTATTTTAGTGTTATTAAGAGAACAAAATAATTTGCACTCTTCTTCATCAGCTTTTGGTTCTTTGATATTTATTCCAGGAATGGTTTTTAGAAGCTTACTTCTTAAGCGATTTAAAATTATTACTATTTGTTCCAGGTCTTTCTCTCGTGCACCAAACGGCAAAAAGGTCAGGTCAATATCAACAGATAAGCGCGGCATATCAAAATAAAATAGATTAATTGCAGTACCTCCATGTAAAGCAATGTCATTCTCTTTTGCAATAAAGGGTATTATTCTTAGTAAGAGTTCAACCTGTTTATAATATTGCTTATTTATCATAAGAATTCTTTCGGTACTGTAATTTGATATTTAGGAATGTATATACCATTTGGAACTATGCTTCTTTTCCCTTTTCCAAGATTTAGATGCTCAATATTCAAATACTTAAACCAGGAATGATTCGCTTTTTCGGCCATAAAAAGAAACAGGCGTAAGGCTTTTACCGAATTACAATGCTCCAGAATTTCCTGAACATTTTTCGGATTTAATGCGGATAATCCTTCCATGATTTGCCAGGCCTCTTGTAAATGAAATCTTTTAGGTGCGAGTTCCAGACATTCCAATAGTGCTCTGGTAGGGGATGATATTTTTATGGTAAATGTTTTTTCATGGTGTTTCACAAACCCAATGTTTGGATCAAGCATTGAAGAATGTATTAATACCGCGCTGTCTTGTTGGTCAATTTTTTTAAACCAAAGAGGCAGACTGGTGCCACTTGGCGCAAAAAGTAATGTCTCTTTTTGATACAATTCCAGATAATGCGACAAACCTTGTAAACCCAAAGCTGTGCGCCCCCCAATATGGATATTTTTTTCTGTTTGTGTCTGCAAACTATACAAAGCGCCGATTAAATCAATTGTGTCACCGGCTCTTTTCAAAGCTCCATAACCTAAGGATATTAGCCATCCACTTTTTATATATCTGTGTTGAAGAGCATGGGAATAACCTTGATTCACAAGCCACGAAGATAATAAAACAGTACCTTGTGGATGCTGTTGAAGTAGCTGGTTTATTTTTATGCTTGAACTTGTACTCATAGTACAAATATACCAATAATATTAAACCATTGTACTTATTTTAAATCCTATGTTTTTACTGCCATCCGCTACTTTCTTACATTATGTCCCATCCTAAAACAAAAAAAACTGCCCCAAAGTTTTACAATGAGCGAAGTCGAAGAGCAGTTTCCATTTATTTTCAAAAATAATTTCTCGCTGATAAACGCAGATACTTTCGCAGATTTCCGCAGAAAACTTCTCCTTCCCTTTTTTACCCTGAGCGCTTGCATCGAGCGAAGCCGAGATGCAGCCAAAACGCTCCAAGTCCTATCCCCAATCACTTTTCGAAAGAAAATCCCTCAGATTGATATGCTGAATACCCTTAAAAGTAGATCCCGAAAAGTCATCCATCGAAATAACCATTTTGGGGTAATTATCTTTTATTTTTTCTAAATTTCCAAATTCGCGGGCAATGGTGGTTTCATCGTGAAGCAGATAGCTAACCTGTACATAGCGTGTTTCTCCTTTTCGACGTGCCACAAAATCAATTTCATTGGCTCCGATTTGCCCAATATTTACTTCAAAATCATTGTATTTTAAATGATGATAGACAGCATTTTCCATTATTTTGCCCATATCAGCAACTTTGTATTGAAAGATTGCATTTCGAAGACCTAAATCTTCAAAATAGAACTTGCCACCTATGTCAAAAATACGTTTTCCAACAATATCGTAGCGGTGAACCTTGTGAATAAGAAAAGCATTGGATAAGTGAGTTAAGTAGTGAATTATTTGAGATGTGGCAATATTCGTTTTTTGTGATTTCAGGTAATCACTAATCTTTTTTGCTGAAAAAAGTTGTCCGATATTATCCGCCAGAAAAACAACTAAATTTTCAAGAAATGCACTACTGCGTATGTCCTGCCTCATAATTACATCTCGGTAAATGATGCTGCTGTATATTCCTTTCAAATAACCAAAGACTATTTCATCCGACAGATCAAGATGCTTTAAATAGGGCAAACCACCATATTTCAAAAACATCATCATCGAACTTTGATTGTTATCGATTTTTTGAAAATCAAGAAATTCAGGATAGGATAAACCAAGCACTCCAATCTCAATATAACGTCCACTCAGGTAGGTAGCCAATTCTCCCGATAATAAGTTGGCATTGCTACCCGTAACATACAAATCATAATGTGGACTTAGAAGCAAGCTTCTCAATGCATTTTCAAATTCTTCGATTTCCTGAATTTCATCAATAAACACATAATTCATTCGACCTGCCAGGGTATTTTGAATGACATATTCATTCAAATCATCTGCCGATTTGATGCCTGAAAAACCAAGGTCTTCTTTGTTTATATAAATTATATTGGCCTCCGAATCAGTTTCAGAGATATAAAGCATAACTTGCTTCAGCACATAACTCTTCCCTACACGACGTTGACCGGTGAGCACTTTTATAAGCTGTTTCCCAATAAAAGGAATTAACTTATCAAGGTATTTTTTCCGAACGATTACGTTTTCTTGCATAACAAATATTTAGTTTATATACTAAATTAGCTGCAAATATATAATTGTTTAGCTTATACATTAAACTTTTTGAGAGAAAGTTTCTTAACTGCAACGTTTTATCCGCTAAGATTCAAAACCAGTTTATGGCGACTCTCTGTCCCTGTCTGCCGCCAAACAGGTCTGCGGTTTATTATTTTCTTCGTGTCTTTCCGTCAGTGCGGTTTATTATTTTATTTCACCGCGAAGGCGCATAGTTCTTTTCTTTGCGCCTCCTTGTATCATGTCCTGCTCATTAAAATTCTCTTTACTTGATTTTTGGCTGTCTGCAATATCATCTCTTTTATCCAAAGAAAAGGATTATCTGTCCAGCGCTGAGGGTGAAAGGTAAACAAAACCTGATTGGCAAAACGAATACGAGCGGAGTTATTTTTTGTCAATTAATTGAAGGAAAGCATTTCCACGTTCAGTAATCTTATATTGTTGCTTTGAACTTTTAGGAGTATCAGGAATAGTCCAGCTTATTAAACCATCTTCTTTTAGCTTATTAACTATTATATATAATTGACCTGATATATATTTTTGACCTAATGCTATTGATAGTTCCTGAGTTGAGGATGTTTGTATCTGTAGCAATCGTACTACTTTTCCATATAGCGACTCCTGCTGCAACTCCCGCTGTATCTCCTGCTGCAACTCCTGCTGCAACTCCTGCTGCAACTCCTGCTGCAACTCCTGCTGCAACTCTATCTTTTGTTTATAGTTCTTGTTTATAAACGAAACTCTAAACGATATTCCAGGCTCTTTCCAATCTAGTTCTACTTCAGGATATTTTATTAGTTCTGCTGCAATAAGCTTTAAACCATTGCCCCATTGTTCGATAATACCGATTCTTTTAAAGACAGGTGCTAAGACTTTATTACGGATGTCTGATTGACCGGAATCCATTTCCATACAATCAA
>DYSK01000044.1 GCA_020718315.1 Draconibacterium orientale | reverse complement strand
CACCAAAAGCGATGACCAATGGATTTATTTGCCGGCTCTTAAAAAAACAAAGCGTATTTCGAGCGAAAGCAAAAGCGATTATTTTATGGGGTCTGATTTTACGTATGATGATTTGGGCGATCGCAAAGTCGAAGATGACACACATAAGCTCATAGGTAAAGAAACTATTGATGGAAAAGAATGCTACATAGTTGAAAGTGTTTCTAAAGACAAAAGCTATATGTATTCCAAAACAGTTACTTGGGTAGTTAAAGATCATTTTATTGAGTTAAAAAGAGAATTCTACGACGAAGAAGGCGAAAAGCTTAAAGTTCAACACATTAAAAAATATGGTGATTTTGATGGTTTTTATATCAAAATTCTAGAAGAAATGGTCAATGTGCAAGACAATCACAGCACAAGCCTGTTTTTTGAAAACATAAATATATCCGTAAATCTACCGGAAGATCTGTTTACCGAGCGTATGTTGATGCGGGGAATTTAAAGAATAGTATTTCAATGGCTTAAAAAGAGAATGCTAAGTTTTATGGGTTTTTCGATTAGATACCAATGCAAATTTAGCATCTCATTTAATAATAAATAAAAAAATAGATATATGAAAAAATTAGCATTACTCATACTACTTCCGCTTTTTGCTACTCCTTTTTTAAAGGCGCAAAATGTAGAAATTTCAGGCTTCGCACGCAATTACACAGGTGTTCTTTTTGATAATGGCGAGTTTTCTATATTACAAAATACACTAAACCTGAATTTTGAAAAGACAGGAAGCAAGGTGGCCTTTAAGGTCAATCCGATGATTTATACCTACAATACGGATAGTTTAAAATTTAATATTCGAGAAATCTACCTCGATCTTTATTTTAATAAAATAGATATTCGAATAGGCAAACAGCAAATAGTTTGGGGCAAAGCCGATGGCGTTTTTATTACCGATGTTGTTTCCCCTTTAAATTTAACCGAGTTCCTTTTGCCCGATTTTAATGAGATTAGAGCGGGGGTATATGCCGCAAAGTTTGATTATTATATAGGAAATAATACTTTTGAAGTGATTTGGATTCCCATATTTACTGCTTTAGAAACCCCTTCTCCGGGATCCATCTGGTTTATTCAACCTACTTTCCCTATTCAACCTACTTTTGACTATAGTAAACGCAACGTTACGGCCAGCCTGGAAAACAGCGAAATTTTTGCAAAATTTACAGCCATTACTTCGCTTGTCGATGTTGAATTAATGGGCGGTTATACTTGGGATGATGCACCTGCACTCCATATGACTAAGTCATTTGGGATGAATCCTATTACTCAAATGCCCTATTTATCAGGTATAAATGTGACACCAGAATATCATCGATTAACACTCGGAGGAGGTTCGTTCAGTTCTCAAATAAAAAGTTTTATCTTCAGGGGTGAAGCAGCTTATTATAGCGGAAAATATTTTCTTACCGAAGATATGACAGCCGTAGATGGGTTAGCAGAGAAAAATTATTTACATTATGTACTCGGACTCGATTTTTCAGTTTCCTCTATATTAATAAGTGCGCAATTTATTCAAGAGCACATACTTGATTATGAACCGGGCATACTTACAAAGGAAACTCAAAATACAATGACATTTTTGGCTCGAGCTGATGCGCTTCGCGAAACTCTCCACTTCGAACTTTTTTCCTATATCGGTTTAACGAATGAAGATGCGCTAATTCGCCCAAAAATCACCTACGATATTACTGATGGCTTTTCTGTTTTATTAGGAGCTAATATTTTTGTTGGCGATGAAGCTGGACGATTTGGCCAATACAAAGACAACTCAATGATTTATACCAAAATAAAATATAATTTCTAGTAGCGTATCATCCGCAATCTAAACGCCGCTATTATAGCCATGACTTCTTAAGTTGTGGCTTTTTTAGCCTTTTTTAGCAAACACCACATATAGTGGTATTATTATAAAATAAATATACAAGACACCTTTTAAAGGTCACTCACTAATTTCCACTAAGGAATTATCTATTTTTTAAAGTAACTATTTGTAAACCGAACTGCTATGAATATAAACCGGATCTATAATTTAAGACAAAAGGAGAAAGAATTTAATGCTAATTTTGAGCGTCAATCCGCAGGTATAATAAAACGGAATGGGTTGCTCTTTATTAAAATATTTGGTCAGTAAAAATATTAAGTTTTACTTTGTGAGTTAATGTTAGTTAACGTTATAGTTCAAAATTATTTAGAATATGTTATCAAAAAAACAAGAAGAAATAATTGAAAAGTCAATTCTGATAATTGATGAAAAAGGAATTCAGGGATTGACCATCAAGAATTTAGCCAAGGCAATTGGGACTTCAGAACCCGCTATTTACAGACATTTTGATAGCAAATTTGCTATTTTGTGTGCAATTCTGAATGTATTTAAGGAAAATATTAGTCAAAACGCCTACTTAATATCTCAAAATACCGCTGATCCATTTGATAAAATGCAATTTTTTTACGGAAATATTTTGAATCGTTTTGTAAAAAATCCAAGTTTAATATCGGTTATTTTTTCAGAAGAAATCTTTCAAAACGAAACTCGTTTAGCAGAAAAAATAATGGAAATTCAACAATTGAACGAGGAGATTGTAAAAAATTTATTAGAAAATCTAAAGCAAACAAAGCAGATTTCTCAAAATACAGATATTGAGACGTTTTCTTTGCTATTTTTCGGATCACTCCGCCATTTGGTTCGCCAATGGAAGTTTGGAGGGCATAAATTTGACTTGGTTGAAAAAGGGAATATATTGTTCGCTACGCTTATTCAAACATTAAAATAGTGTATTTTAAAGATCAATTGATTCGTTCTAAATTTCAAACAGCTCATTTATACTATCCCGATCCTTATTTTAAATAAACACCTTAAACCGCCAGATGAAAACAATATATATTTGAAATTTTCTGTATCTATGGAAAAGACGCTCAATTTCTCATTTGGTAAGCGTTTCTTCTATCTTTTCAAAATGGATAGATTTTGACTTTCGGTTTTTAATTTTTTTCTCCCTACACCAATCCACTACTCTGTCATTTTCAAAAATAATCTGAATAACCCAAGCTTTAAGCATTGAAATCAATACGATCCATTCTCGTACAACAAAAACAATAAATAAAAATGAACATCAAGGTATCTAGGAGAATCGTTAAAGGGTTTGTATTATTGTTTAGTCTTTATGCTATCCTCAACTTTGCTCCCAACAAACATTTTATGTTAATTTTACTTGGATCTATTCTTATCATTAGCCTACTTCTCAACACCGTTTTTTGTGGATGGATTTGCCCTATAGGTACGCTTTTCGATTTAATCAGGGAAGCAGGTAAAAAAATCGGAAACATACCCGTTATTCAACCCACCAACAAAGTGTTTAAAAAATGGATTAAGCAAAACAAAAAGAGATTACTCAAAATTGATCACTATTTAAGATACTTTAGGTATGTCTTATTTTTATGGATACTTCAATCGATTTTCTTAGGGCTTGCCTCCATAAAAGAAGAAGGTGAGCATGGCATTCTGAGCGTTCTGTATCTTTTAATTGCCACGATTATAGCCGGTTTTTTTATCGAAAGGTCGTGGTGTAAATACATTTGTCCTGTCGGTGCCTTTCTCGGGATAGTTAGCAAAATAAGCATAAGCAGAATATCGCGAAACGAAGAAGCCTGCATTAAATGCAATATATGTACTAAAGTCTGCCCGATGAATATAGATGTCGCTAACAGAATTACCGTCAAAGATATTGATTGTCAATCCGGTTTGAAATGTGTTGATGCCTGTCCTGTTGACAATGCATTATCATTTAAAACTGAAATTCCCCTATTCTCTTTAAAAAAGCAAGGTAAACAAAACAAATAAAGCCCGAAATGGGCATCCTTATAATTGAGCAAGGATTAGTACATCAAATGTTAAGATACAGCTTATCAGTATAATACTAACATCAAGCAAAAACAAGCGTAAAACACTCCCACTCTAAAATATTGGTTATCAGTAATTAGCATTTATCAATTTTAAATACGCGAAAATTGCGGAATACTTTTAAAATTAAAGTGCTAATTATTAACACGCTAACTTTCTCAAAATAATTTTATAGGATTCAAAAATTTTATTCCAATAAGAATTGCATATTAAAAATATAATTGTATATTTGACGTTAGTTAACGTTAACTATATAACACTGTTTAAATATTAACATAAATAAGGGTTGGAAAAATGTTTTAGCATTTAGAGGCTTACGTTTTTCTTGGAAAACAAAAAATTTGAAGAGCAAATGGATTCAGTAACAAAAAGTTTAGAGAATAAATTCAATTAAATATACAATTCATTTTTTTATTAATCAAGTTAGTTTATATTAACTATCTAAACACGTTTTTATATGAAAAAAGTAAATTATTTAGGTGTCGCTATTTCCGTAATAGGTTTTTTTACGGGATTACTTTTATTTTATCTATTGGCCGAGAACTATATGCTTGTTGTTCATGGGAAAATAGCTGGGGGAAGGCCGGACGAAGCACTAGCAGTAATGATTACAAGCTCCATGCTTGGTTGGTTAGGAATTGGAGCTAGCGGATTATGGGGAGCTGTACTTTATGGTTTTGTTACAAATCAAGAGTGGAGTTGGCGCTATGGAAAAATAGCAGCTGCATTACAAATGTTAGCCGGATTCTTCCCTACTATCCCCGCCAAAAGTATCGATTTACCGGCAGCAACAATGCCTGTATTTATTATTGCAACCATTTTGTGGTTTGGAGTTATGTATATAGGTAAAGTAAATAGAAAACTGCTCATTTTCTTATTTATTGCAGGGATGGCTTATGTATTAAGCTATGTAAACGGCGTTGCTATTATCTCTAAATACCAAACAACAACCTATAACGATGTTTGGAAAGGAATGTATGCCGTAGTATTTGCAGTAACATGGTTTGCTTCTGCCTCGTGGTTAATATTAAGCTTTGGGGTTCTCCAACGCAAAACATTCACTATTCCATTAGGAATAATGGCGGCAATAATGTCAATGATAGGCGGTTATACATTAGCTGTAGTAAATATTATGGAAGTGCATCGCTTTTCCATGTTCTTACTCGCGCCATTAGTTTCAACTGGTTTACTTATTTATTTGTGTTTTCCAGGCACCAAAAAACTTCTTACCGAATGGGAATCTAAACATTACATTTAATTCTATTAAGCCACGATATAAATTTGCCACTGCTAAGGGGAACTGCCTCATAAAAAATGCAGTTCCTTATATTCTATTTTTAAAAGCATAAATCCCTATTGGTTCGTTCCAATATGTATTTGTAAGCTACTCTTAGCCAAATAATCAAGAATTTTAGATAGTGGGGTTCTCAATTAATCAACTCACCCCAAAAGGATGAATCGTCAGAATGTCACAGAAATTATTTTCAGACTGACTTTAAATAGTTTCCAACTCATTTGTCCAGTAAAAATCGTAAATATTCAATTTTTACTGATTCTAAATTAATATCCGAATTTCAATGATTAACGTGGTTTTTACTCATAAAATGCAATTATTTCTAAAATGTGAATCAGATTGACTTTCAAAATAATTGGAAATATTAAATAAATCATTTTTCTTTGTAAGCGAGTATTTACATACATCAATAAAAAATACAGAAAGAATACAAATCAATCAAATTAAATATTTCTAATTACAAACAAATCAAATAATAAAAATCATGTTTAAAGAAACAACAAAATTACAACGAATGATAGCTGCTGCAGTAGCTGTTGTAGTGGGATTTTATTTAATGGTAATTGCTCCACAGCAAGCTATGGGAACTTTAAAATTAGCCTTGCATGCGGTTATGGGTAGATTAATCCCCTTTGATCCAGACTTTTATACAGCTGTACCCATTCTAGGTACAACCTTTGCTATCTGGATGATATTGATTGCATTTGGCGGTGCCCTTTTAATTGTATTAGCAAGTCAAATTTACAAAGGCAGCTTAAATGCCAGAGCTGCAGGAATTGGTGTTACCGGTATTGCAGGAGTTGCAGGTATGACCATGTTTATCCCCTGGATGGTACTTATAGTATCTGATTATTCTCAGGGACCTGTTGCAGGTATTTCGCCTCCAGATGCAAATGTAACGCTAACTCCTCCCGTACTTTGGATTATGGCCATTGGTCTTCTTGGTTATTTTACATTCTTATTGGCCGATAAAGACAGTTTGAAGAACAAATTCTTCAAAGTTGTCGTTTATACCTATATAGGTGTAGTCGCAGGCATGGTATTTATGAATGCTCAACACGGAGTTCGTTATTTCGAATTTATTCCTGAATATTTAAATGGAGACGCAAATCTTCATCGTCATGACAATCCTTACGGAAATCAATTCACCAATCTGGATTATTATGATGCCCTGGCCTTAACAACTGTTTCTCAATTACAAATGGATTCAATCAAAGCTGATGAGGCTATTGATATTGTGCATAAAGACAAAACAGTCGAGTCAATGATTGTTAAAAAATCAACGCCTACTTATAATCCAAATACAATAGCTCTGTTCTTAGGCGGTTACGGAAATTACATTGCCTCTTACCTTATGGTATTCATGCTTCCATTCGTATTTTTACGCAGACGTTGGGCTTATAATACATTATTGATGGCAACTTTACTTTCTGCAGTAGCTACTTATTGGAATTATTTCGTAAGAGGATCTTTTGAATGGGTAATTGGCGGAACCATGTCTGCTGTTTTGCTGGTTTTCTTATTGTTACCAATTTTTAAACAGTTTTTAGTAGAAGATACTGACGAAACCAAAGCCTAATAGTATAGAATTAAAACAATAAGCAGCAATATGCTGCTTATTGTATTTTACATATCAATATTTCAGTACCTTTATATTTTAATCAATTAAACTAAAATATTATGGAAACAACATTATTAGATCAAGCTCTTCTTTTATTAACAGGCCTAACAGCTGTTTATCTTATTTTCAGATTTTTACAAGCAGCCAAGAAATCAAATGTAAAACAGAATTTTTTATTCCATTACATCACTTCCTTTGCCGTACTTTTTGTAGCGGGTGTTTTGGTTATTTTATTTGATTTTGCCGTGCTTGCTCGTCCTGAAATTAAAATTGTTGCCACACTTATTCCTTTTGGCCTCGCGACAGGACTCGTATGTGAATTTTATCAAAAGCATGCAAAAGCCTACATGGGATTATTGCTCTTGGGATTTTTGTTAATCGTATTTCTGAACTTAGGGTTTCTAAACGCAAAGTTCATCTATCCAATTTTTCATAGTATAGCCGGTTTAACCATTTTCTTTATCCCTATTGTCCTTATTTCAAAGAAATTAGTTAACAGTGGATTTATATGGGTTACGATAGGGGGAACACTAATCGGCATTGGTGGAATTGCACTCGCTTTTTTGGGTGCTGGCAAACCTTTATTAGGAATTTTCACCGCAGAACTTGTTTTCACCATTCTCACCCCTATTCTTTTTCTTATGACTCTTTCTTTTACTTATGGATTTATGAAACATCTTCATAATAAGTAGGAAACATTTTTTACACTAATTACAAATACTCTTAAAAAAAAAAACATGAATAGATTTAATTATCTCTTCACCTCGACCAAAGGACTGATACTCACAGCCATATCATTAATTTCGATTGTTACTGCTGTTTTTAATACCTTATCAGGACCAATGGTTGAATGGGGAATACGAGATTTGACTGTTAAATGGCTGGGCATGGATATGAATCCATCCGAACGTGCAGGTAGAATTATCATGCTCTATCATACAATAGCCATGGCTGTTGTTGCTATTGAAGTATATATGATGACCTCAATCATCCCCATGCGAAAACATGAGCAAAAAAACATCAATATGATTGTAACCGTTGGTTATATCACAGCCATGGTTTTTGGTCTTGGGTTTGCCTATTGGGGACATAATTTTACTTTCCATGGTTTATTTCTTGTTGGCCAATCGCTGGTATTCTTTGCTGGTGTGATGCTGGCTTTTGCCATGAATCCTTGGAAAAAAGAATACTACGTTACCAACAAAGAGTTTGCTCATTTCAAAAGCGGAGTAGATATGGAACGCATGGCATTCTTTGTAATGACAGTTGCTATGCTTATCTCCGCAGGGTTTGGTGCTGTTACGGGATCATTCTGGGCCAATGGACACGAAACTTTTTTAGCAGAAGATCTTATTCGCAATCCCGACAAAACCGGATTACAAAAAGCCATTATTGGTCATTTGCACATTATGCTCACCTTAATTGCTGTATCTATCACTTTAATTGTGGGACGCTGGTTGGAGTTTAAAGGCATTTTTCACAAAATCGCCATGCCATTAATGATTATCGGTACTTTAATTATTTCAGGTGGAGTTTGGTCTGTTGTATGGACTCACTTGGCGCATACCTTTATCTACATTGGTTCTGTTGGTGTTATGTTATCGGCACTCATGTTGGTTATCTATAGCTGGAAAAAACTAATCCACGATAATTCAAAGGCTCTTGGCTATACAAACCCAACACTCTTTCAAAAAATAAAAGCTTTACTTAGCGATCCGTTAAAATTTGGACCTACTTGGCAAATGGTATTTATGAATTTTACGGTTAGTGGTATTGGAATATTTATGGCGGTAAAACTGGAAGAAATTTTCCGTGTATGGCCGGCTCGTGAGGAACGTATTACACTCACAGGACATTGGCACATATTGGCTGCACTAATCGCTACTATAATATTAATGTATTATGCAGATATTGTTGGGATGAAAGGCAAAACCCGCAAATGGTTTGGTTGGATTTTGATTATTGGTTCGGATGTGGCTTTTGCTTCAATGACCATTTTCTCAATGAAAACTTTATTCGTACCTGAATCGGTGGCTCAACAAGGCTTAATGAATACGACCATGCTTTTGGCCGATTTTGGATTGGGCTCATTGTTGGTTATGATGGCTATATTCTTGGGCTGGAAACTTTTTGATCTGTTTAAAGGCGAAGGCGTTTGGACAAAAGAAGCCAAAAATAGCGAGCTTGAACTAGAACGAACATCAAATCCTGTACTGAATATTCAGAAAGAAAACGAATTCAATAGCGAAGGAGGTGTACAATGAAAAAAATACTATTTATTGCACTGATAATTTTTGTTTTAGGAGGCTGTTCTACAGATCCGATTGTCAATACCGAAATTGATTTTGTAGATACCGGTATAGACGCCAACGGCTGGGTTACAATTCCTGCCGGCTCATTCAATTATGGAATGCATAATCAAGTTGTAGAAATAAACTACGATTTTGAAATCATGCAGACTCATGTAACAAACAAGCAGTTTGCCAGCTATCTGAATGCAGCTTTAGCGAAAAGAAGCATTTTTATAGAAGACGAAAAAGTAATGGGAACACATCCCGGTGACCATTTTGATGGCTATTTACATGAATGGAAAATTCCAGCCGGAAATTATTTACATTTCCCTTATTCCAAAGCAGGAAGCCAAATTAAATTGATAGAAAATCAGTTTGTGTCGGACAAAGGATTCGAAAACCATCCGGTTGTGATGGTAACGTGGTTTGGAGCCAAAGCTTATGCCGATTTTTACGGCTATCGCCTGCCTTTAGAAAAAGAATGGGCAAAAGCAGCACGAGGCACAGATACCAGAGCCTATCCTTGGGGCGATCATATTAGTCCAAATATCACAAATTATGGTAGCAGTAAAAATGCTTTACAAAAATTACTGGGAGGAAATATCGCGCGAACATCACCAGTAGGTTACTTCAATGGCAATAAATACGGCGATTATCAGACCGAAGACAACAGAAGTCCTTATGGCGCTTACGATATGGGCGGAAATGTTTGGCAGTGGGTTGGAGACGATTATCCTAATGTCCACTACAGATATATGCGTGGAGGAAGTTTTACAAACTATGAGTACGACTTGTTTGTATGGGGAAGAAATAGCGCCGGCCCAGATTATTTCGATTTCAATATCGGATTTAGATGTGCCCGTGAAATTATTAAACCAATTCCAATGGAAACAATAATTCTAGAATGATAAAAACTTCAAAAATCTAACACTTACAATTCAATTATAAGCATCCTCATCCGGTGCTTATAATTGATTGTACAAAAACAAACCAATGTTAAACCAACTTAAGTTCAAACTGAAAATATATTGGCAACTGATTAAAAGTTTACAAACCTTTTTGTTGCTGTTAACTGGTATTACAGGGTTTTTCAGCTCACGTTGTCCGTATACTAGCATAGAATTAACATTAGGGATGATTCTTAGTTTATTTTTTTCCATTAGCGGAACAACCGTTTACAATATGATTTGGGACAGAGATATTGATGCCATGATGGACAGAACAAATCAGCGTCCCTTGCCTGCAAATAAAATCAGTGTTAAAGAAGCTGTTGTTTTCGGAACAGTTTTAAATGTGCTTGGACTTGGTTTAGCTTATTACTTATCTCCTTTATATGCCTTTGTTATTTTCATGGGCTTATTTATCGACTTTGTAATCTACACCATCTGGCTTAAAAGATCCTCAGCCTGGTCAATTGTATGGGGCGGAATTTCGGGAGGAATGCCTATATTAGCAGGCCGGGTTTTGGGTGTTGGAGAAATAGATTTGACAGGAATACTTTTGGCTTTTTCCATTTTATTCTGGATCCCAACCCATATTATGACTTTTAATATGCGACATTTTGAGGATTACAACAACGCTAAAATTCCAACTTTTGCATCCAAATACGGATTTAAAAATGCGAGATTGATTATTGCGCTGTCAACAATTGCTTCGGCCTTTGCTTTTGCTTTAGGAGCATTCATTTTAGGACTTTCGTGGGGTTTTGTACGAATCCTTCTTATTTTTGCTGCCATAGCATTTGGATTCGCTTTGTACAGTATTCTCTACCCAAGCGAAAAATCAAATTTTCAAGTCTTCAAGGTAGCCTCTCTTTACATGGCATCAGCCATGTTTATCATCATTCTTGGTTCTATTTTTTATTGACATGCCTAAAGTTTCTAAAAATGTTCTGATTTTTATCTCAGGATTGTTGTGGTCTGGTGTTGGTTTATTCTTGATCCGGCTAGCCTTTCGTTGGATAGAGAAACTTTCGCAACCAGAGTTGCTGCTGGCTATTATTGGCGGACTAATCCTTGGTAGTGTAATTGCTTATTTCGGATTCTCCGGGTTGGCAAACAAGAATATAGAGCGAATCAACATGTACCAAAACAGAGTATGTATCTGGGCATTTCAAAAATGGTCGAGTTATGTATTGATCGCTTTTATGATGAGCCTTGGAATTTTTATGCGAAACGCCGCCTTCATTCCAAAACTAGTATTAATTCCTATGTATATTGGCATTGGGCTAGCACTTTTCTTGGCCAGTTTTCGCTATTATATTTTTCTTTTTTTAAAAAAAGAAAGGCAGGATGTTGCAAGTTAAACAAAAAACACTTTTACTTCTTACCGGAATAATTTGGTTAACAGCCAGTTTTATTCTGTTTAGAAGAGCATATAGCTGGCTCGAACTTATTACGCCTTTGCAGCTTGGAATCGGATTACTGGTAGCTTTTCCATTGGCAATGATTAAGATTAATTTGGTTTTTCGTAAATTAACCATGAAAAATATAGAGCGGATAAAAGACTTTGGCCAAAAAAGTATTAGCATCTGGGAATTTCATCTGCTAAAAGACAAATTATTGATACTGGTAATGATTGTCTTGGGTACCTTTTTGCGACACATGACTTTCATACCAAAATCTACACTATTCCCTATTTACATAGGAATAGGTATTGCTATGTTTTATGTATGGAGCCTATATTTGAGAACTTTTTATAAAATAAAAAATTATTTGTAATGCGTTTAAACCTTATACAAATAAATGCATCTAACATATGTTATTTTTTTATATATAAAATCCATCAAAAATGAAAAAACTTACATTACTTATTATCGTTACTCTATTTAGCTTAAATAGCTACTCGCAAGTTGGAGGGCTTTCCGCTTCAAAAATTGGGGCCGTGTGCACAACACCTGTCCCTGAAAACACTATCGAATTTGAACCATTTTTCGCTTATGCATTAACCAATCACTATTTCGATAGCAATTCAACCAGACAGAATTTATTTTCAACTTCCGATTCGACTTTAAAATTTTCTACTTCGGGCTTTCGGTTTAGTTATGGCTTATTTAAAAACTTTGAAATTGGGGTTACCCTTCCTGTTGATGTAAGTGAAGTTCGATTCGGAGCCAAATATAAATTACCAATTGAGGGAAATCTGAACATGGGTGTTTTAGCAGGTTACAATACACTTATCGGGAATCAAATATATGCCCGTCGCAATTCAGCTCACGAAATGACACCTTCGTTTGTAGGAGGATTGATATTTACCTATAAGATAAGTGAGAAAATGTGTATTGATTTTGATGCTCAATTTCAGAAACATAAAGAAGAAACTATTGCTGGGCATACCCAGGGCGTATTTTTTAATTCGGCCGTAGGTTATTACATTTTTGAAAATGTAAATCTCTTAACTGCGCTCAGTTACAACTACAAATTTTACAACAATCCAACGGACGATTCATACCTCTTAACATTGAATACAGGCATTGCCATAGAACGAGCAAAACATTTTATCTTGGTCATTAATGCTCCTTTTGATTTATTAGGTAAAAACGAATACCAAACCACTGGGTTTGGATTGGCTTTAACCATTTTACTCGATTGATTTTTAAATTTTGTAATACATTAGATTATGTCAAAAACATTTTATTTAAGCGGTGCCATTTTAGCAGGATTAGCCGTTGCTCTTGGTGCTTGGGGAGCTCATGGAGGAGCTAAATTCTTTGATGCCAATACGGCGATCACCTTTGAAAAAGCGGTTCGATACCAAATGCATCATGCATTGGCCTTGCTGTTTGTAGCTATTTCGCACAAACTATGGCCAACGCAAACTAAGATACTAAATTGGGCTGGGATTAGTTTTTTAGGTGGAATTGTATTCTTTTCCGGAAGTTTGTATTTAATTGTTTTTGCTAAAGTAAATATGGGTTATTTCACTCCTTTTGGAGGAGTGCTTTTTATTATTGGCTGGTTCTTAATGGCATATTCTATTTTTAAATCGAAAGAATAAAAAAAAATAAACTGATTCCATTTGTCAATTTGTTTATTTTTGATGCCAGCATTTAATAACATTTAATATGTTTTTTCGCTCCAGCAAAAAACCTATTTTTGAGATCAGATACAAAGAACCATAATTATAAAAATAATGAGAAAGAAGCTGCTATCACTCACTCTCTTTAGTATAACCCTTAGCCTACATGCTCAAATAAAACTATCCAACGGAGCAGAAATCAGTCTTTTAGGAGATTTTAAAACACTCAGCGAAATCCGCCAAGGCTATAAAAACATTCTCCCCGAAACAGCAAAACCTACTTTTGTGATTTCTCAAAGAAGTCGGTTAATTTTAGATTACAAAAGCAAGGCTTTCGATTTGCGATTCTCTGCACAAGACACTCGTGCTTGGGGAGAAACCTACGCCGTTAACTCAGTAAAGCCATTACTTTTGTACGAAGCTTGGGTTAAATATCATATCAATCCGGAATTTGGATTAACAATTGGAAGACAATCGATAGAATACAGCGATAATAGAATATTTTCGACTTCCAATTGGGGTATGCAAGGTGCTGCACACGATGCTCTCATACTAGGTTACCGTCACAATCAGACAAAAATTGATTATGGTCTCGCACAGAGCAACAACTCTGCTGCTATTTTAGAAGCAACACCTTATGTATTAAAAAACTACAAATCGATGAGTTGGCTATGGGTTTCGAAAAAATTCAGCCCGAAACTAGAGTTAAATTTTCTCAATGTACTGGCTGGTTATCAAAAATTAGGAACACTTACTACCTATGGTTTAAATACTGTTGGAGTAAAGTCTCTATTTAATACATCCGGAATTCTTTTCGATGGCTCTGCCTATTTTCAATTTGGCAAAAACGGATTAGGAAATGACCATCAAGCACATCTTTATACCGCCAATCTGAAGTATGTATACCAATTCTTCAGTGTTGGCACCGGCTATGATCATTATTCTGGTAAAAAATACTCCGAAACTTCATCAATGGATAAATATTTTATTACAGTTGTTGAATCGATTGCACACGGATTTTTAGGATTTATGGATTTAGCAACCGGTACTCAGTTTCAAAAGCAGTATGGCATTTCCGATTTGAACTTCCATGTGAAATACGGAAAAAACACTTCATTGGCTGCCTATTTTCATGCATTGGCTTTTGCTGAGCAACCGGCCGAAAACAAAAGCCGCCAAATTGGCAAAGAATTCGATTTTTTACTCAGTCACAAATTCAACAAAAGCCTAAGCTTAGATATAGGATATTCCTTTTTGCTAACAAATGAAGATTACAAAGACAGCGTGTTGGGATCATCGATAAATGAACTCTTTCCGCAATGGGCTTACGTCCTTTTGACTTTCAAGCCAAACTTACTTCAATAAGAAAAAGAGCCAAAGGCTTAAAATAGATAAATTGAACCCAAAGACATGGCTATCAACAAAATAGACACCGAATAATAGACAAATATTTTTCGGTGTTTTTCGTGTTCAATGGTACTTTTATTGGAAAAAATAAGTCCCAGATTGGCGATAAACAAAGCAAAGAGCATTAAAACAATATGTTC
>DYSK01000043.1:12510-14813 GCA_020718315.1 Draconibacterium orientale | reverse complement strand
AATTGCTTTCGTTGAATCTTCACGCTCTTTTGCGCTCTTCTTTAATTCTCGGGCAAGTTCAATGCGTATTTCATCAGGTTTCCCAAATGCTTCAATTGAAGTGTTTACAACGTTAATCATTTGATTCAGAATTTTTTCCACAACGGGATTTCGTAAACTGTTTTTTGGAAGAATATCAAGTTTATCTTTTAAAATCTTGTTTTCGATTTCATCTTTTGTAAGTGAATCTTTAGAATGTCGATAGCCTGCATAAGTACAAGCTACACTAAATTCGTTTCCTTCTTTTAAATGAGGCAAAATTTTACGTATCGCCTTTGTACTTAAACTGCCATAATCGCTTTGCAATGCAATATTTGCAATGATGCGCGCGTATTCTGTTTCGAAGCCAAATTTTTCTTGTATTTTTTGAATTAACTTTTTGTCGCCAGTATTGGAATTATCATCTTCAAATGAATAGAGCAAATGCCACAACTGATAAAATGCTTGTTGCTCAAATTCCTTTCCTTCTATTAGTGAATTAAATTTCAATAAATCAAGATTGTAACCAAAGCCATCAAAAAATGGAATTATCACCTTTAAAATTTCATCGGTATTCATTTTCGAAAATTCAAATTCGCCATGACCAGAAATATCGATTATTTGTTGAATACCACTTATGAATGCTCCATAAGTCTTATTGCCCTCAATATTTTCCTTAAAATTAAAATCGAGGTCCTTTTGGTTTTTAAATAAAATTTTAATGCAGTCGTTTTTAGAAATTTTATCTTTAAAATTCAATTCTTTAAAAAGCACTTCTTTCTCTTCTTGGTCCAAATAGCGCTTATCACCTCCCGATTTACTAAATACTTGAATATTATTAAGTACTTGCCATATTTTAAACTCTTGAAATATTGGCGACGACTTTGGACAAACTCTCGATCCCACAGTTTTTATCTTTTTGCTGCCTTCAACTTCCACTCCAATTTTACGGCTTTCAAATTCACAAAAACTGATTAAGCCTTTTTGGCTTTTCAATTTCCGCTGATAGAAAACAACCACGTCTCTAATTTCGGTTTTCAATTGCTGCGTTAGTTTTGAATGGAATTTGGCTTGGGTTTCCCAAATTGCTTCAAACTCATCTAAATAATCTTGTCTATAAAAAACTTGATTTTTAAGTCTTGAATGTGGGTTGAAGTCAAGTTGATCCATAAGGTATTGTCCCACGGTTTTTTTGTTGAAATACAATTCCTTGCTACGGTCGCTAATCGAACCTAAATAACCACTTGAACTATTCAAATTATTGTTGACCTCAGCAAGGACAAAAGCGACTTCTTCTTTGGTGAGTTGCTTGTTAGTAGCCACACTTCGCCATTTGTAAGCCTGTAATTTTTTTTCTTCTCTTGTGCCTTTATTTTCCGCTGTATTGAAATTGTATTTTTTCCAAAATATGGCAGAAGTAGCTCGCTGGCCTTTACCTTCAATTTCTACTTTAAATTCATCTGTAAGAATTTCCGAATTGAATTGCTTTTGAAAATTCCAAATTTTATCAAATTCGACTTGCAAATCGGAACGGTAAAAATCCGGTACTGTTTTCTTTCCAGATTTTAACAACTCCAATACAAACTGTCCGGGCGTTAAGTTTTTTTCATAAAGCTCTTTTGCAACTGCCATTCCATCAATCAATTGTCCCTCATCTTGAGATTTGGCTCTCCTACTGCTTTTGTAACCGCGTTTCTTGTTAATCATCAACAAGACTCTTGCAAATTGTTTCAAGCTAATTTCGTATGAGGCTGCTTTTGCTCTCAAACGATAGGTTTCAAAAGTAGATTTGTTGCCATTCTCTGATAAAATTGTTTCATCAGAAATAAAACCATTCTCCTTTAAAATATCAATCAAATTATCTTTGCGTAGCTTAAAACGCTGAAGATTTCTCCTCATGCTTCGTTTTAGCGTCCTGTCCGCGTTTGTGGTTATACTTTTCCCCTTTTCAAAATTTGTTTGTTCATCTACAGTTAGAGGATTAACTCTAACACCAAGCTTAATTATCGAAGATTTTTCATCTTCATTTTCCGATTCATTTACCAACGCCCATCCAATACTATTGGTTCCCAAATCCAATCCTAAAATTTTTTTCATATTATTTAGTTTTATGTTTTTATATGCTATATTTGTCGTTACAATTCGAAGCAATTCACAATAAGGATTATTCCGTTGTGAAAACATTTATTGCGGTCCGCCTTGGCGGATCGCTTTTTTTATGCATTTATTTTTCCCATTCATTTTTAGGGTATTAAAATATTTCATTTTACCTTTTTTACTTTTTC
>DYSK01000043.1:0-12410 GCA_020718315.1 Draconibacterium orientale | reverse complement strand
TTCCCATTCATTTTTAGGGTATTAAAATATTTCATTTTACCTTTTTTACTTTTTCGAAAATAGTATCTCGTTTCACCTTTTATAAAATCGCTATGTTTTGGTATTGCCCAAACGAGTTGGAATTTTCTGAAAATTAATGCAGTTTCATGAAATTGCTCAAGTTCAGTATTGCCTATTCGACTTGGAATTTTGTTGGGCTGGTTTTCCGCTAACAAAAATTAAAATTACATAAGTTTTCCTTACTAAGGCCAAATAATTGTACCTTAGCTCAAAACCCATTTCAATGTCCAATCAAAATCTAGTTTGTGTATTCGTTGGCACTTCACTCAATGCCAATTATTTAAAATCTGTACTTCAAGAAAGTGGTATTGAATGCCTTGTTCGCGACTTTTTGCAAGAAAGTTCTTTGGCCGGATTTGCCGCGGCGGGCAGCGATGATGCGGCTTCAGTTTACGTTGACGAGAAAGATCTGGAAAAAGCCGAAGAAATTGTTTTGACACTATTCGAAAAATAGCCGTCTGGTTATTTTTGTTCAATCTACTTTGTTTTTACAACCCATTGTAAATCAAATTACTGATTTTTTTATTTTTAAATTTCATAAAATCGACCTTTACACAAGTATCGAAATTTGTTTCGTTTTTTTTGATGCTTAAAGAATTATCCGTATTCTTGGGCTCATTTTTAATCTAACTTTTCGAACTAAGTGGAAAAAACGAACCTAAAACTCTGGGAAGCTTTATTGCCGGTTATTTTGTTGATAAGCATGTTGGCTTTCAACGTATATGTATATGGAGGCGATGCGCTGAGCGGCAGCAATCAATTTATTTTACTTCTAGGTGGAGCCTTTGCGGCAATTGTAGGTTTTTTTCATAAAATCCCTTTCAAACAAATGATGAATGCCGTAGCCGAAAACTTAAAATCTACCAGCGGTGCCATTTTTATTCTGCTCATGGTTGGCTCATTAGCAGGCAGTTGGTTAATTAGTGGAATTATCCCCGCCATGATCTATTTTGGGCTTAAAATTCTCAATCCGGCTATCTTTTTACCGGCTACTTTAATAATCAGTTCTTTTATTTCCATTGCAACAGGAAGTTCCTGGACAACATCAGCCACCATCGGAATTGCTTTTATGGGAATTGGAGGCGCTTTGGGTTTTCCTCCTGCAATGATTGCCGGAGCTGTTATTTCGGGTGCCTATTTTGGTGATAAAATGTCGCCCATGTCCGATACAACCAACCTCGCTCCTGCTATGGCCGGAACCGATTTATTTACACATATTCGCTACATGGTTTTCACCACTACGCCAACCTACATCATTACACTGATTGTCTTTATCATCATGGGATTAAATATAGATGTTATTGGTACCGCAAATATTAGCAACATTTCTACTTCTATCGAACAAACATTTTACATTAGCGGCTGGCTTTTTATTGTTCCTACCTTGGTAATCTTATTGATAGTACTTAAAACAGAGCCTTTGATTGCTTTGCTTGTCGGAACAATTCTTGGCCTTCTATTTGCCTTCCTTTTTCAATCAAATTTAATATTACAAATAAGTGGTTTGGAAACACTTACGTTTCAAAGCGTCTATAAAGTTCTAATGGATTCAATCACCATTACCACCCAAATAAACACGACAAATCCCATCCTTCAAGATTTATTTATTGCCAAAGGAATGGCCGGTATGCTTCCTACCATTTGGCTAATCATTTGCGCTATGGTTTTTGGTGGCGTAATGGAAGCCGTCGGAGCATTGAATGTAATTAGCAATGCTCTATTAAAAATGGCCAGTTCGGTATTTGGATTGTTTGCCAGTACAGTTGCTAGTTGCATTACACTTAACTTTACAGCTTCCGACCAATATTTGGCAATTGTTGTCCCGGGTCGTATGTTTGCCAAAGCATACAAAGAAAAAGGTTTGGCTCCCGAAAACCTAAGCCGAACTCTGGAAGATTCAGGTACGGTAACTTCTCCTCTGGTTCCATGGAATACTTGTGGCGCATACCAATCGGGTGTTTTGGGTGTTGATACCTTAGCCTATCTTCCTTATGCTGTATTCAACTATTTAAGCCCCATTACCACATTAACAGTTGCTGCAGTTCGTTTTAAAATAAAATGGTTAAACGATGAGAAAGCGAGTCGGATCGAAGCTTAAAAAATACGTACTGACCATTGGCTTTAAGATGTAAGAAAAGAAACCCAATTTATTTTGAAATTCGGCTTTGCACAATTTTCAATATTTCTTTGTATTTTGCAATCTAAAATATTTTTGAATTTCTGCTCATGCTTACATTTCAAATAAACGGACAAACTATTCATTACCAAGGCGATGAAAACAAAAGCCTTCTCTCCTATCTTCGCGAAGATTTGCATATTACCTCAGCAAAAGATGGCTGTTCTTCGCAAGGAACATGCGGTGCTTGCATGGTAAATATCAATGGAAAAGCCAAGCTGGCCTGTTTAACCAAACTCTCTAAGCTCGAAAATGCAGAAATCAGAACAATAGAAGGAATTGAAGCAAAACGCTCGGAAACCATTGCAGGAGCTTTTGTTGAAAAAGGAGCGGTTCAGTGCGGATTTTGCACACCCGGAATCATCATGTCTGCAAACATTCTACTGAATCATACACTTTTCCCTTCCGAAGAAGAAATAAAAAAAACCTTAAAACCGCATCTATGCCGCTGTACTGGTTATGTTAAAATTATTGAAGGAATTAAATATGCAGGACATTTACTTGAAAATAATTCCACCGCAAAACTCGATTTCGAACAAAAAGGAATAGGACTATCCTTACCAAAATACCAAGGTTTAGAAACCGCATTAGGAAAACGCCATTTTGTGAATGATATGCATTTTGACGGAATGCTGCACGCAGCACTTCGTTACAGCGATTACCCCAAAGCAAAAATCATTTCCATTAATCTGCTCGAAGCCAAAAATATTCCTGGTGTTATTCGTATTTTTACTGCGAATGATGTGCCCGGAAAACTCAAAACAGGTTTAATTGTTCCCGACTGGCCGTTGATGATTCCTTGTGGCGAAACCACAAATTACATAGGCGATGTAATTGCCGGAATAGTAGCCGAAACAGAAGCCATTGCACACCAAGCAGCCGCGCTCATCGAAATTGAATATGAAGTTTTTAGTCCGGTAACAGATATGCATCAGGCTTTGCAAGTTGAAGCGCCAAAAGTACACACCGATAAAGAAAATCTCTTAGCGAAAACCAGAATTAAAATTGGAGAAACGTATTCCGAAATAGAACAAGAAGCCGCTTTTATTGCACATGGAATTTTCGAAACTCAGCGCATTGAACATGCTTTTTTAGAAACCGAAACAGCCATTGCCCAACCTACAAAAGATGGAATTCATGTTTTCTCGGGTGGACAAGGTATTTATGTAGAACGAAAATTAATTGCTTCGCTCCTCGATTTAAAGGAAACACAAATTCAAATTACGCTTGTTCCATCAGGCGGAGGTTTTGGAGGAAAAGAAGATTTGACAGTTCAAGGCCATGTAGCTTTATTCGCCTATTTGCTTCAAAAATCGGTAAAACTGCATCTTTCACGCGAAGATTCAATTCGAATGCATCCCAAACGCCATCCGGTATATATGGACATGAGCTTAGCTTCAGATAAAACAGGAAAGCTTTTAGGTATAAAACTATATGCTGTCGGCGATACCGGAGCTTATGCTTCTGTGGGCGATAAAGTTATGGAAAGAGTCGCCGGACATGCAAGCGGTGGTTATTTTATCCCCAATGTCGATATTGAAGCCCTCACTGTTTACACCAATAATATTCCTTGCGGTGCTATGCGCGGTTTTGGGGCAAATCAAGTGGCTTTTGCTTTAGAAAGTTTAGTGGACGAAATTTGTGAAAAAGGTAAATTAGATCGCTGGAAATTCCGATACGACAATGCGCTTACAGAAGGATTAAGTACTTCTACGGGACAAATACTTGAACACGGCGTTGGAATTCGAGCTTCTTTGCTAGCTTTGAAAGACGATTTTTATACAAATAAATATACCGGCTTAGCTTGCGCAATAAAAAATTCCGGGGTTGGAAATGGAATGATCGACGAGAGCAAAACCATTATCAAAATAATGGCTGAAGATAAAATCATCATTCATCACGGATGGACAGAAATGGGACAAGGGATTCACAATATGGCCATCCAAACCCTCTGTGAAGAAACAGGAATAGAAGCAAAGTTAATAGATGTGGTAGTAGATACTTCGCTCGAAATTCCAACAGGGATGACAACCTCTTCGAGAGCAACAGCACTTCTTGGAAATGCAATCATTGACGCTGCAAAAAAAATCAATCAAGATTTAAAATCCACAACTTTAAAAGAGCTGGTTGGCAAATCTTATTTCGGCGAATTTATAGTTGATTGGACCACCAAACCCGGCAACAAGACAAAAAAATCTATTACCCATTATTCTTATGGCTACGCTGCACAATTGGTAGTTTTAAATGAGGATGGATCAATAAAAAAAGTTGTTGCAGCACACGATGCCGGGAAAATTATGAATCCTATACTTTTCGAAGGACAAATAGAAGGAGCCGTTCACATGGGATTGGGTTATGCCATTTCAGAAAATTTACCAATGGAAAATGGATTCCCAAAGAGTTTTAAATTGAAAGATGCCGGCGTATTAAGAGCACATCAACTTCCTGAAATTGTGGTGAAAGGAGTTGAAGTGGCTGATTCCGTTGGCCCGTATGGAGCCAAAGGTGTAGGCGAAATCGGTTTGGTTCCTACAGCCGCTGCAGTAGCCAATGCTTATTATCAATTCGACGGAATACGCCGATACAAACTTCCAATGCAAAAAATTTCCAATCTTAAAAATGATACGCATAAATAAAAAACAAGTAAAAAAGATTGGAAAAAAAGTAAAAACATTGGAACTAAATCCGGGTTTTTACGAACGTGAATTCTTGCTTATCAATTCGCCAATAAAAATGGAGATGTATTTTTATTCGGTTGGAATTTGTCATCAGACTCATCTCTTGGCAAATCCCAAATTGAATATCTACGGCTGGGATTTTCTAGAATATGGTTTCTTAGAAATCCTAAAAAATTCACCATCGCTACTCGATTCTAAAGAAATAGTAAAATTATCGCGTGAGCATTTAATCGAGAAAATTAAACCATTCTTTTCTCCGGATCATAATCCCAAAAAATGTACGCTCGATAATCTAGAAGAACGTGCCGATTTATGGTTGGATATGGCAGAAAACTTAGTAAGTCATTTTGATGGAAAAGTTGAAAACATTTTCGCGCCATCCGATTGGAAAAAAACACAAAATGCAGAATTTTTTTATCAAAGATTTCCTCTATTCAAAGCTTTTTCGGATCCGCTTCAAAAAAAAACCAGCTTTTTTCTGAAACTTGTCCACGACGCCGGTTTATTTAATCTGGGAAATTTAAAAAACGTGATTCCAATCATGGATTATCATATGCAGCGCCTAATGCTTCGGACAGGCTGCGTGGAAATTACAGATAAAAAGCTCAAAAACGAATTGCTCACTCGCACGCCCATTTTAGACGATACAGTTATTCGCAAAACGTGCATCGAAGCCATGGCTAGCATTGCTCAAATTTCCGAAAAACACATCTTTAAAATGAACGATGTTTTTTATACATTGGGAAGAAGCTGTTGCGCCGAAACAACACTTTGCCACGACCATGTTTGCGAAAAAACGCCATGCAGCCTCACCAAAACAATCTATTTAGAAAGGCACACCGAATGTATCTTTCAAAAAGTATGCAAAGGCGCAAATGATGAAACTTGCAGATTATATTGGCAGCCAGTAGTCGAAACACATTTCTACTAAAATGCTGCTATTGAATCTTTTTTTATATATTTGATTTTCTTAATCCTAAAAAGAATTTCAAATCGTCGAAATCAATTGCATTCAAAAATAATATACAGATGAAAAAGATTAAACTTATTTCCCTCGCCATTCTCCTTGGCATTTTGATGTTGATTGCGGCTGCATGGCTTTATCTAAAAAACTCCTCTCCAGTCTATTCCGGCAGTCTAAAAATAAAAGGTTTGCAAAATGAAGTTCTTATCCAATTCGATGAATTTGGAGTACCCTACATCGAAGCGCAAAATGCACAAGATGCTTATTTTGCATTGGGCTATGCACATGCGCAAGAACGATTGTTTCAGATGGAAATGATTCGACGACTTTCTTCCGGTCAGTTGGCCGAAATTCTTGGCTCAGAGTTGGTTTCAATCGATAAAAGCATGCTGGCATTAGGCATTCGCGATATGGGTGAACGTTCGGCAGCAAAATATTTCAATCAAATAGACGCGCCGTTTAAAATAAGTGCACAAGCATACTTAGACGGAATTAATGCGTTTATTGACAAAGATAAATTGCCCATTGAGTTTGCACTCATAGGTTTTAAACCAGCGCATTTTATTCCGGCTGACATCTATACAACGATTGGATATATGTCTTTGACATTTTCTCTTGCGCTCAGCCAAGATCCCCTCGTTTCTAATATTCAAAACAGCTTAGGCGATGCTTATTTGAAAGATTTAGGGATGGATTCTTTGAGCAATTCCATGAACTTTCCGAACGAAGAAAACAAAATGCTGAGCAGTTTGTATCAAACTCATCAAAAAATATCCGAAATTATTCCAATGCCCATCTGGGAAG
Organism: Draconibacterium orientale; assembly: GCA_020718315.1. Classification (GTDB taxonomy): domain Bacteria; phylum Bacteroidota; class Bacteroidia; order Bacteroidales; family UBA12170; genus UBA12170. The sequence goes on along the minus strand of DYSK01000043.1, from coordinate 5,728 downwards.
CTTCAAACAATTGGGCTATCAGTCCTTCACATTCAAAATCGGGAAAAGCACTTTTAGCAAACGATACACACATTGCGTATGCACAACCTTCGGTGTGGTTCGAAGCCGTGTTGAATTATCCTGGCTTTACCATGGCGGGCTATTATCTGGCCGGAGTTCCGTTTGCAGTGATGGGACATAACCATGCTCTAGGCTGGGGATTGACGATATTTCCATTCGATAATATGGATCTTTATCGCGAAAAGCAAAATCCGGAAAACAGCAATCAATATTGGGTAAATGATCATTGGGAAAACTATCAAATAAAAAAACATACGTTAGCGGTAAAAGATGCAGAAGATGTTGTTTATGATTTACGTTTTACACGTCATGGCCCTATTTTGAACGATGTTTATCCTGATGTTGCCGTATATGGAGAAAGTCCAATTAGTTTGTGGTGGGCATTGCATACAATGGAATCGGAATCGGTTGAGGCTCTGTATGAATTCAATACAGCTCAAAATTTTGCTCAGTTTGCGCTGGGAATTGCTAAAGTGGATTTGCTCGGATTGAATATTGTGTATGCCGATGCGGAAGGAAATATTGCTTGGTGGGGAACAGGAAAAATCCCGGAAAGAGCAAAACACATCAATCCAAGTTTAATCCTCGACGGCGCCAGCGGCAAAGATGAAGTTTTGGGATTTTATCCAAACGAACTGAATCCAAGAAGCATCAATCCCGAAAAAGGGTATGTTCATACAGCCAACAATGCACCTCCAAAAGTAAACGGTGTTTTTTATCCGGGCTATTATTATCCGGGATTGCGTGCCAATAGAATTGCAGAACTTATCGACGAAAAGCCATTGTGGGACATCGACGGAATGAAAATTATCCAAAACGATCATTTTGGAGCTCGCGACCTTCAGATTGTGCAAAATGTGCTGCTGCCAATACTTCCACCAAAACCGGAAGACGAAATTTTTACAAATACCCTCGAAGCACTCAAAAAGTGGGATGGCAAAACAGATATCAATTCAACTGGAGCCGTCATTTACAATCAATTTCTGTTTTTTGCATTGAAAGCTTTGACAGAAGACGAAATTGGCGAAAAACAATTTCCTGATTTTGTCAATTCGCTCCTCCTCAAAAGCAATATCAAAGGGATCTTTAACAATCCAAATTCCATTTGGTGGGACAATATAAACACCACAGACCAAATAGAAAATCAAACGCAAATACTGAATCTTGCTTTTGATCAAACAGTAGCAGCACTTGCCAAACAATTTGGCAATGATCTGAATACTTGGAAATGGGGCAAGGTGCATACAGTTACACATGTTCATCCGATTGGACGAAAAGCGCCGATGGATTTAATCTTCAACGTAGGGCCATTTCCAAAATCGGGCAGCAATGAGGTGGTTGATAAAGAAGCGTTCGATTACAATGCGAATGGAATTTACCCCGTAAAATCTGGTCCGGCTATGCGACTTTTGCTCGACTTTGCGCAAGCAGAGAAAGCGCTTTCCATTATTCCAACCGGACAAAGCGGAAATGTGATGAGTCCACATTATGCCGATCAAGCCAAAATGTTTGTCAATGGCGAATACAAAACCATTTATTTAAATGCTTCGCAAATAGCAAACAAGAAAACGCTACGGCTAAAACCTGAATAAATTCTTGAAAGAATCGTTCCATTTTGTTATGTTTGCATACTAAATTTACGCATCAAAATTTGTAAACAAAAACCCAAATGATGATTCCAATAGCTGTCTATCAACCTAAAAACCACATACGCATTATCACTGCTGCATCTCTTTTTGATGGCCACGATGCCGCCATCAATGTGATGCGTCGTATTATCCAATCCAGCGGAGCCGAAGTAATTCATTTGGGTCACAATCGTTCGGTACAAGAAATTGTGGATTGTGCAATTCAAGAAGACGCACAAGCCATTGCCATCACTTCATACCAAGGTGGACATACCGAGTTCTTCAAATATATGTTCGATCTTTTGAAAGAACAAAACTGCGGACATATCAAGCTTTTTGGTGGTGGCGGTGGTGTAATTCTGCCAACTGAAATTGAAGAACTTCAAGCCTATGGAATTACGCGTATTTATTCGCCCGACGATGGAAGGAAAATGGGTTTACAAGGCATGATTAACGATTTGCTCGAAAAAAGCGATTTCCCAACTGGAAAAGATATTCATCTGAATATTGAAAAAATCGAAAAACAAGATAAATACCATATTGCGCAAACTATTTCGGCAGCCGAAAATTATCCTGAAGAATTTAAAAACCAACTTCAACAGATTCATTCCAACTGCAAAAATTTAGACATACCTATTTTGGGAATTACCGGAACCGGAGGCTCAGGAAAATCTTCTTTGGTAGATGAACTTGTCCGCCGATTTCTTGCTGATTTTCAAGACAAAACCATCGCCATCATTTCTGTTGATCCATCAAAACGAAAAAGTGGCGGCGCATTGCTTGGCGATCGAATCCGAATGAACAGCATCCACAATCCACGCGTTTATATGCGCTCTTTGGCCACTCGCCAAGCCAATCTGGCTTTGTCGCGTTATGTTCAAGATGCACTTTGTATTGTAAAAAATGCCCATTTCGATTTGATCGTTCTTGAAACATCCGGAATTGGACAATCGGATACCGAAATTACCGAACACAGCAATATCAGTCTGTATGTAATGACTCCGGAATATGGCGCTGCCACTCAGTTGGAAAAAATAGACATGCTCGATTTTGCCGATTTTATTGCTATCAATAAATTTGATAAACGTGGTGCTTTGGACGCCATGCGCGATGTGAAAAAGCAATATGTGCGCAATCATCAACTGTGGGAAACCAAAGAAAGTGAGCTTCCTGTGTTTGGAACCGTTGCCTCTTCGTTTCACGATCCGGGAATTGTAGATCTATACAAAGCCGTCATGAAAAAAATAAACGATCTTCATCCCGGAAAATTCGTTTCTCATCTGCATAAAGACAATCTAGCTCCAAAGAAAAATTACATCATTCCACCCAATCGGACTCGCTGTCTAAGCGAAATTTCCGATACCATCCGGAATTACAATCAATGGGTTGAAGAGCAAGGAAATATTGCACAAAGATTGTATGGGCTTCAGTTGGCAAAAGAAGAATTGATAAAATCAAATGCAGAAAAAAACGTAATTACCAACATCGAAGAAACCTATACCAAACTCGAGCTCGATTTAGATGGCCGAAACAAAAACATTTTAGAAACTTGGAAAAACAAAAAGGAAAATTACAACAATCCAGAATATATTTTCAAAGTCAGGGACAACGAAATTAGAATTGAAACAAAAATTAAAACACTAAGCGGATTAGAAATAAACAAAATAGCACTTCCAAAATACGAAGCCTGGGGCGATATTTTGAAATGGAATCTGCGCGAAAATGTTCCGGGCGAATTTCCTTTTGCAGCCGGTGTTTTTCCGTTTAAACGCGAAGGAGAAGACCCAACGCGTATGTTTGCCGGCGAAGGTGGCCCTGAGCGCACCAACAAGCGTTTTCATTATGTTTCGCGCGGACTCCCTGCCAAACGCCTTTCCACCGCATTCGATTCTGTAACACTTTATGGCGAAGATCCACATCGTCGTCCGGATATTTACGGAAAAATAGGAAATGCAGGCGTTTCTATTGCCTGTTTAGACGATGCCAAAAAATTGTATTCCGGTTTCGATTTGGCCGATTCCATGACGTCCGTTTCTATGACTATCAATGGACCGGCACCCATTATGGTAGGCTATTTTATGAATGCAGCCATCGATCAACAATGCGAAATTTACATCAAAAATAATTCGCTGGAAAAAGCAGTGGAAGAAAAAATTGCGGCGATTTATAGAGAAAAAGGAAGCAAACGTCCGGTTTATCAAGAAAATCTCCCTGAAGGAAACGATGGATTGGGATTGATGTTGCTTGGTGTTACAGGCGATATGGTTTTGCCTACCGATGTGTACGAAAAAATCAAAGCCGAAACACTTTCGAAAGTTCGTGGAACTGTTCAAGCAGATATTTTGAAAGAAGATCAGGCACAAAACACCTGTATTTATTCCATCGATTTTTCGCTGAAATTGATGGGCGATGTGCAGCAATATTTTATCGATCATCAAATTAATAATTTCTACAGCGTTTCCATTTCCGGTTATCATATTGCCGAAGCAGGTGCTAATCCTATTTCTCAATTGGCTTTTACACTCGCCAATGGGTTTACTTATGTTGAATATTACTATTCGAGAGGAATGGATATCGACAAATTTGCTCCAAACCTTTCCTTTTTCTTTAGCAATGGAATTGATCCGGAATATTCGGTCATTGGACGTGTGGCCAGATTGATTTGGGCAAAAGCCATGAAAATAAAGTTCAAAGCCAACGATCGCTCCCAGAAACTCAAATACCACATTCAAACTTCGGGGCGTTCGTTGCATGCTCAAGAAATTGATTTTAACGATATTCGCACAACTTTGCAAGCATTGTATGCCATATACGACAACTGCAACTCATTGCATACCAACGCTTATGACGAAGCCATCACCACACCAACCGAAGAATCGGTTCGTCGTGCCATGGCCATTCAATTGATTATCAATCACGAATTGGGATTGGCAAAAAATCAAAATCCACTTCAAGGCTCATTCATCATCGAAGAATTGACCGATTTGGTTGAAGAAGCCGTATTGGCCGAATTTGATCGAATAACAGAACGCGGTGGCGTTTTGGGAGCCATGGAAACCATGTATCAGCGTTCAAAAATTCAAGAAGAAAGTTTGTATTATGAAAATCTGAAACACAGCGGAGAACTTCCAATCATGGGTGTAAACACTTTTCTAAATTCGAAAGGATCGCCTACTCTAATTCCGCAAGAAGTCATTCGTGCCACATCGAAAGAGAAAGAATACCAAATCGAAATGCTGGAGCAATTGCATATTACATACAAAGAAGAAGCGCAACTTCTAATTGAAAAACTCAAAGAAACAGCTCGCGACAACGGGAATATTTTTGAAACACTCATGGAGACCGCAAAAAAATGTTCCATTGGACAAATTACCGGAGCACTTTTCGAAATTGGCGGACAATACCGTAGGAATATGTAAAAATTTTTTCTTCAAATACGAAATGTATTCTTTCGGAAAAATGAATATAGATTCCTATTTTTCGAACAAAATAGCTTCGTTGCTATTCTACCTTACTCACCTTCAACATATTGGTTTTATGAGTTATTTGCATTGGCGTGCTGGCCACATGAATCACATAATCGCCTGCGGTGATCATTCCTTTCTCTTTTAGAATTTGAATAGACCGATCAATGGCTTGATCAATATTTTCAATTTTATCGATATAAAATGCACGCACGCCCCAAAGCAACGACAAAGAACTCATCAACTCTTTGCTGTTGGTGATGGCATAAATATCGGCTTTTGGCCGGTAACCCGAAATGGTTTTTGCTGTATTTCCCTCTTCGGTGAAAGTGATGATCGCCTTTGCGCCCACTCTTTCGGCCATCAGTGAAGCACTGTAACAGATATTATCGCGAATAAATCGTGGCGAATCAGGATTTGGTGGCAAGCCGCGGTTGTAATTGAATCTATTTTTTTCGGTATATTGAATAATCTGATGCATACTCTCAATGGTTTCTACCGGAAATTTTCCGACCGATGTTTCGCCACTTAACATCACCGTATCTACACCATCGATCACGGCATTTGCAACATCGT
>DYSK01000042.1:9238-15107 GCA_020718315.1 Draconibacterium orientale | reverse complement strand
GAGGTTCACAATCTCTTTTTTAAAGATAAAACCTTTCTTCTCCTTGCTCTTTTTTAGCCTCTTTGGTGTAGGTTTCGGTTTCGCGCTGAAACAATTCGCCCACAAAACCATAAGCGCCAAATGCATCGTAGGTAAAATCGGTAAAATCGCCATAGGTAGCATACAAATCTTTCCATGACACAAGATAACGATAGCCCGGAACTATTTTTTCGGCATTCTTGCCTAAGACATCATAAACGGCAATATCTGCAGCATTTAAAGGTTCTCCTTCTTTGGTACTGGGGCCGCGCAAATACATTCCTCCATTGTTGTGAAAAGCGTAGATGATGATGATATTTTCGTGTTTGCCAATATAATCGGCAATGGATTTCAATCCAACTGCTGAAAATGGAAAATCGCCGGCACCTCTTTGAACATAATTCGGTTGCCAGTTGGAGCCCCAATTTCGATTTGGATCAACAAAACCTTCGGTGTCTTCATTTATTTTTCCGTCGTTGTCGTTGTCGATTCCCTCTTGTCCCAACAACACATAATTTCCTTTTTCGCCATCTTTGATTCGAACCATTATTCGAGCGTCTTCAGCATCGAGTTTGTAATTACCGCCTTCCACTTTTTTACGCATTTGGGTGATATTTCCATCGCCATTCAAATCGTCGTACATGTCTTCGTCGAACGAACCGTCTTTGTCATCGTCGCGCGAAATACGCAATGAGCGGTTGCTATTCATGCTATTTCCATCTGTCATAAAATGATAACGTCCATCTACATTTACAACAGGGATAATGTAATAGGCATTGCGATCGACAACATCGGTAACATCTTTCAGTTTTCCATAATTTTTCAGTAGATAATCGGCAAAATACAAGGCTACTTCACCAGCTTGAATTTCATTTCCATGAATATTTGCATCTACATATACGCCAGGTTTTTCTTCGGCCTTTCCGGTTTTGGGATTGTTGATTTCCAAAGCCCAAATTTCGCGATTTTCTTCACTTTTGCCAACTAATACGGCTTTTGTGAGATCGGGATAAGCCATATTGAGTGCTTTTACGGCCTCCACAATCTCTCCGTAAGTATAATATTTATCGAATCGAAGTGGAATTTGTGTTTTTTGTGCAATTGCATTTCCAACAAAGAATGCAGAAAGCAAAAGATATAAAAAGATATATTTTGATATGTATTTTTTCATTGTTTCGTTTTTTTTGCTGTGAACAATTTGACCTATTTCAGCTATTTGGATAAACTAATTTTTGCTTGATCAGAACCGGCAAATTTGCTTTCCAGTTTCAAGACAACTTCTGTTCCCTTTTTTGCCTGAAGCAAAAAAGAAAGTTTAACAGATTTTAGTCCGTCCACTTTGGCAATGGGTGTTCTGGCTTTTCCATCAAGAAAGGCAACATCTTTGCCGTCCAGAAGAAGAACTGCAGGAGCTGGCTGACCATTTCGAGAACCCATTGCGGTTGGAAATGGAAGATAATTTTTATTTTGAATCCACACATTTAAGCGGTAAACATCATCTGAAACAGTTTCTATTTCCGTTTTTAAGATACTTAGCTGTGGCAATTTTTCAGCCACCTGAAATAGCCAAGGAAGTTGAGCAGCAATCAACTTCTGACCATCTTCATACGAAGGAGTGGAAATGATATAAGCTTTTTCGCCTCCTATTTCCACTTTTCCCAATGTAGGATGCTCAAAAGCTGTCCACGAAACTAAACCAGTGCCTTTCAAAGTCAAATCATTGTAGGCAACGAAAGCTTTTGTTTTCTCATCCAATTCGCCTTCTTTTTTCGATTTAGGAATTTGTTTTAGCGTTGCGGCCATTTGAGCAGTTGTAAACTGGCCTCCTTTAAGCATTTCGATGATTCGCTTTGCCGAAAATCGCTCTGGTGCATTATTTTCTTTCAAGAAAGAAGCAATTTTTTCTTCGCCTAAAGCAACGAAATCGTCCGAACTCATTTTTTCCAATTGTTCGATACTCAGACTGCTTTCTGACTCTGCTTTTTCTTTTTTTGCTTTGGGAAGCGTGAAAAGATTAAAACTAAAAGTAGGAACGCCGATATGGTAATACGACCACAATTCGAAAGAGCCATCTTTTGATTTTTCGGGCGACAAGCGTTCTGTTTCGAAGTTTTTCGCTTTTAGGAAATCTTTGTATTGTTTATTCAGTTCGTTGTAAAACTGAAGATCTTCATCCAATGGATTTACCGCTGCACCCAATCCCAAAAAGCCCGCCACGAGTGCGGGTGTAAGCTCCACGCCATCGGGAACCATTGGTTTTGCCATTTCCATAACTTGTTCCATCGAATAGGTCACAGCAGGATCGGCACCAAACATTTCAGCAAATCGGCGAGGAATTCGGATATTATTCAAATCGGCACTTCCTTTTCGACCGGCTTCGGGGGCTTGCAAACAAAAATCGGTGGAACCAAAAGTAAAGGTGGCCGCAATTTCGGGATGAGCATAAACGAATCGCATCAGAGCGTAAACTTCTGTTTCGGATCCCGGCCATGCTCCTGAAGCGTTGTGATTTGGTTTAAACAAATGAGGAAAATTAATTCCGCTGTTTACACCGCCAATTGGGTCTTCGTTATAGATTCCATCGCCGTCATTATCAAGTCCTTCGGTGTACAATTTATACATTCCTTTCTCCCCTTTGGTGGCATTTGCTTTTCGCAAAAATCGAGCATCTGCTTCTTCCGGAATCCAGATTCCCAATGGATCTAAAACACGCATTTGCGAAATAAATCCATCTTTGTTTAAATCGTCAGGACCATCTTCGTCCACCACATCGTCCATATCGTCATTGTAGGGCTTTGCATTGCGAAGGTTTTCCCACAAAGGGTTTTCAGAATAATGATTCAAAGCATCCGCATTTAAAACGGGAACCAAATAATAAGTAAATCGTTCCAAATGATTGCTTTTCAGTAGCTCATTTGCCAAGAATAAAGCAGCTTCAGTAGCCAAGGGAAGATTTCCTTCGGGATTGGCCATCACAAAAATGGCTGGTTTATTTTTTTGCTCACTGCGAATTTCGGTGCCAAATTCATAAATATTGATTTGATTTCCACCGGCAGTTTGCGCAAGCTTATGCACTTTAACCTTTGTAGAGTTGGCTTGTGCAATTGCGTCTAAGCTTTGGTTTGCCTCTTTAGGTGTTTTGTATTTTTGCGCAGTTGCTCCATTGCTAAATAGCACAAATGCGAGAATCAAAAACACGATTCTTTTCAAAAAATGTTTCATGATATAGGTTTATGTTTGGTTAATTAAAAATTGTTCAAAGCTAAAAATAAATTGATTCAAATAAAAAATCACCTAAAAACAATCTATCCTAATACATTTGATTTTTACAATATTTTTTATAAATTTGACCATGTAAGAAGCTTATTGTTTAAACTAAAATTTTTGACATGGGAATTATCAAAGAATTCAAGACTTTTGCTATGAAAGGCAGTGTACTCGACATGGCGGTTGGTATCATTATTGGTGCGGCTTTCGGAAAGATTGTGGCTTCATTTGTGAGCGATGTTCTGATGCCACCGCTAGGTATGATGTTGGGAGGCGTAAATTTCACTGATTTGAAATTTATTATTAAAGAAGCAACAACAAACGAAGCTGCTGTTAGTTTAAATTATGGAAATTTTATTCAAGTTACGGTTGATTTTTTGATTGTAGCATTTGCTATTTTTATGATGATAAAAGCAATGAATTCCATCAAAAAGAAAGATGAAGTTGCTCCGGTTGCTCCACCAAAACCTTCAAAAGAGGAGTTGCTGTTGACCGAAATAAGAGATTTATTAAAAAAATAACGATTGTTTTCCAGCCCCTTACTTTGCTGGTGAGGGACGGAAATTTTATAAATTTCACATTAAATCAGAAAAATTATGAAAACAAAATTCTTTTATAAAGAAACAGGAAATTTTCCTGAAAGAGCATTTGAAGAGATAGAAATTGAGCTTAACAAATTCTTATCCAACAGCCCCAATATTGTCATTCACAGCATTGATCATTCCACCTCAAGCGAAACTACTGAAGGACACTTTATAGTTTCCGCATTGGTTTTGTACAGTTAAAATTGATTTTCTTATTGAAAGTAGAAATGACGCTAAATTGAGACGTTTTGATTCGGTATTTCGTTATTGTTTTCTAATCTTAAGCGGCAGTTTGATTTGATCTTAATCGAAATATTATGACACAATCAGGCCTTCATCGAATTAAGTACACCGCCTAAAACAGACTTTATTTTCGTAAACTTTTCAAGAAAATAGTTCCAATTCCATCACACTTTAGTACTTTTGCCTTCAATCTAACAGATGCATTTTTTATTCACAAAATACATTGCAATACAAGCATTCCAAAATGAAAACTACCGCTTTTACACAAATTCATGAAAACCTAGGAGCCAAAATGGTTCCATTTGCCGGATACTTGATGCCGGTACAATACGAAGGATTGAAAATTGAACACGAAACCGTTCGAACCCATTTAGGTGTTTTTGATGTTTCCCACATGGGCGAATTTTGGGTCGAAAGTCCCAAAGCACTTCCCTATCTCCAACACATTACCTCCAATGATGTTTCTGCACTTACCGACGGCAAAGTGCAATATTCTTGTTTCCCAAATGGAAGTGGCGGAATTGTAGACGATTTGTTGGTTTATCGATTCAATTCAAACAAATACTTACTTGTTGTAAACGCTGCCAATATTGAAAAAGATTGGAATTGGTGCGTTGAGCAGGCAAAAAAATTCGATCTAAAAATTGGCGAAGAACTGAAAAACGTTTCTGAAGAAATTAGTCAATTGGCCGTTCAGGGACCAAAAGCACTGCAAGCAATGCAAAAGCTGACTGATGCAAATGTGCTCGATATGGAATACTACACTTTCAAGCAAATTGATTTTGCCGGAATAAAAGATGTGCTTTTTTCCACTACCGGATATACCGGTTCGGGCGGATGCGAAATCTACATTCAAAACGCCGATGCACAAAAATTGTGGGATGCAATCATGAACGCAGGAGAAGAGTTTGGAATAAAACCAGCGGGATTAGGTGCACGCGACACGCTTCGATTGGAAATGGGCTATTGCTTATACGGAAACGACATCTACGATACCACTTCTCCTATTGAAGCCGGATTGGGTTGGATTACAAAATTTGTGGATGGAAAAGAGTTCATCGATCGGAAATTGATGGAAAAACAAAAAACAGAAGGCGTTAAACACCAACTCAAAGCGTTTGAAATGATTGACAAAGGCATTCCTCGCCAACATTACGAAATTTGCGATGCTGACGGAAATATTATTGGAGAAGTTACTTCCGGAACGCAATCTCCAAGCCTCGACAAAGGGATTGGAATGGGTTACGTACAAACCGGATATCACAAATTGGGAAGCGAAATTTTCATTCGAATCCGGTCCAAGCTTCTAAAGGCGATAATTGTAAAATTGCCATTTTATAAAGCATAAAAAAAACGCTCAAGCCCGAAACATCAACTCGGGCTTTTTTATTCTTCCCTATCGGGATTCAACTCTAAATGAATTTAGAATTGCACTTTGGCTGATTTTTAACATCTCACTTCTTGGCAATTGAGCAGCTTGTTTATCTTTGCTAAAAAATAATTGAAAATATGCTTTTTGAAGCTAGGAATATTGTAAAACGCTATGCCGGTCATACCGCACTCGATGGAGTAAGCATTGCTGTACCCGAACAAACTATCTTTGGACTTTTAGGTCCAAATGGAGCAGGAAAAACGTCCTTAATCCGGATCATAAACCAAATTACCGGTCCCGACGAAGGTGAATTGTATTTTGATGGAAGAAAAATGCAACCTTCAGATATATACAAAATTGGATATTTGCCCGAAGAACGCGGACT
>DYSK01000042.1:0-9138 GCA_020718315.1 Draconibacterium orientale | reverse complement strand
AAATGCAACCTTCAGATATATACAAAATTGGATATTTGCCCGAAGAACGCGGACTATACAAAAAAATGAAAGTGGGCGAACAAGCCATTTATCTAGCTCAACTGAAAGGGTTACGCAAAACGGATGCTGTTCGCGAATTAAAATTTTGGTTCGAAAAGTTTGAAATTGAGGGTTGGTGGCACAAAAAAGTGGAAGAACTTTCCAAAGGGATGCAGCAAAAAATTCAATTTATCGTAACAATTATACACAAGCCCAAACTGCTCATTTTCGACGAACCTTTTAGTGGTTTCGACCCCATCAATGTGCAACTTTTAAAACGGGAAATTTTGAATTTGAGAGAACAAGGATCAAGCATCATATTTTCGACCCACAACATGGCATCGGTAGAAGAAATTTGCGACAATATCAGTCTTATTCATCAATCCAAAACAATACTTGAAGGCGAGGTTGGCGCAATCAGAAACCGTTTTAAAGCGAATATTTACGAGGTAGAATGGGTGGGCCAAACCGAAATTTTGAGCACCAAACTACCTGCTGAATTTAACATTTTAAAACAATTCAATACACCCGAATCGACCAAAACGCAATTTCAACTGAAAGCAGGAAGCAAACCAAACGACTTAATCAAATTTCTACTGCGCGATTTTGAAGTGATTGGTTTGAAAGAGATTCTCCCAAGCATGGACGAAATTTTTATCCAAAGTGTAAACGCATCAAACCAAACAAAATGAGCAAAATAAGTCTTATAATTCAACGAGAATACCTCAGCAGAGTTCAGAAACGCTCCTTTTTAGTGCTTACTTTTCTTGGGCCATTGCTGATGGCTTCCATCTGGATATTTCCAATTTATTTTTCGACACTTGGTAAGGAAACAAAAGTGATTAGTGTATTGGACGAGACCGGAATTTTTTTCAATGAACTGAAAGGGGATCAAAATATTCAATTCATTCAGGCCGTTCCCCAACTGAAAGCAGCAAAAGAAAATCTAAGCAAATTGGGAAATTACGCCTTGCTTTACATTCCTAAACCAGATGTTCACATCCCAAACGCAGCCATTCTCTACAGCGAAAAACAGCCAAGTCTGGAAGTAAAAAATTACATCAAAGGCGCCATGAAAAAAGAGCTGGAAGCACAGAAATTGGCTCTGCAAGGCATAGACCCCAACATACTGACCTCCATAAAAACGAATGTTTTTATTAGTTCCATAAAGCTCGACAGCAGCGGACTGGAAGAAAAAACATCGACCGAAATAAGCATGGCTGTGGGTATGTTTTCGGCTATCTTGATTTATTTCTTTATTTTTCTTTTTGGTGCCCAAGTGATGCGTGGAGTCATCGAGGAAAAAACGAGTCGAATCATCGAAGTGATAATCTCCAGTGTTCGTCCGTTTCAACTTATGATGGGGAAAATTATTGGGATTGCATTGGTAGGATTTACGCAATTCATGCTTTGGGTTTTACTCACTTCTGCGCTCGTTTTCGGGTTTCAATCCTTTTATAAAACCGAATTGAAAGCATATCAATCAACCCAAATAACAGAAAGTACACAAGGATTGTTTGCCAACAACGGAGGCGAAAATACAAATACAGAACAAGCGGCTCCAGACGAAAATATTGGATTTTTTATCGATGCGCTTATGTCGATAAACTATTTGGTTATTATTGGCTCATTTCTCTTTTATTTTCTGGGCGGCTATTTACTTTACGCTGCCTTGTTTGCTGCTGTTGGTTCGGCAGTTGACAGCGAAGCCGATACGCATCAATTTATGATGCCCATCACCATACCCTTGATTTTAAGTATCGTAATGGCCCAATTCATTCTTACAGATCCACATGGGCCGGTTGCGTTTTGGATGTCGATCTTTCCGCTCACTTCGCCAATCATTATGATGATTCGGATCCCATTTGGAGTTCCTTATTGGGAAATTGCGCTTTCCGGTATTTTATTGATTGCGGGATTTATCTTCACAACTTGGTTGGCAGCAAAAATTTACAGAACCGGAATATTGATGTATGGCAAAAAAGTAAACTACAAAGAACTTTGGAAGTGGCTGTTTTACAAGGCTTAAGATTTACGAAACCAATCCACCATTACGGAAAACCCTAAGTTCAAATCTTTTGGCAATTTGTTACCATAGATTGAAATATTATTCTATTTTTGCGGATTGTAAAAATTTTATAAAATAAATAAAGAAACACATGCAAAACAAAGGTGCGATACGATTTTTTGCCATAGCATTTGCGCTTGTTTGCGTCTTTCAACTTAGCTATACATATTTTGCTAAGAGTGTTGAGAAAGACGCCTATGAATATGCAAATTCAGCCAAAATAAAAGGGCTATCAAATGCAATTGCAAACGGTAACAACCTGAGAGAAGGTTATATCTATGATTCTATTTCAAAATCAGCAGAGAAAGTTTATCTTGATTCTATTCATAATGAAGTAGTTTACAATATAGGAATCAGAAAATATACATTTAAAGAAGTTAAAGAAAGAGAAATCAATCTTGGTTTGGACTTAAAAGGCGGAATGAATGTAACGCTCGAAATTTCAGTACCTGATATTGTCAAAGCACTTTCTGGAAATAGCAAAAATCCTGTCTTCAATCAAGCTTTAAAAAACGCGATTCAAAAACAAAAAAGTACCGACGTTTCTTTTATCGACTTATTTGATCAGGCTATCAAAGAAATTGATCCTAATTTCAGTTTAGCCACTGTTTTTAGTACAATCGAATTGAAAGACAAAGTGAGTTACAACTCATCAAACGCTGATATTCTTAAAGTTCTAAACGATGAAGTTGACGGTGCTATCAATCGCACTTTCAATATTTTAAATACACGTATCAACCGTTTTGGCGTTGCGCAACCAAACATCCAGCAATTGCAAACCAAAGGACGCATTTTGGTTGAACTTCCCGGTATTAAAGACCCTGACCGTGTTCGTAAACTATTGCAAGGAACAGCTCAGTTGGAGTTTTGGGAAACTTTTGATTTCCCTGAACTTATCGGTTATTTTTCGGAAGCAAATGCTAAGCTTGCCGAAATCAATGCATTGAAGAAAATTCAAACCGTAGCTGCACAAACAGCTCCAGCTTCGACCCAAACAGCCGAAACTGCGGTTGCCCAAAAAGCCGAATCGAGTTTGATTGAACAAGTTCAAAAAGATACTACTGCAAATCAAAACGCTACTTACGATAAATATTTGGAGTCAAATCCGCTTTGGGCAGTGCTTCAACCTTCGTTGGTGCAAGATGCTTCCGGACAATCCTATCCAGCAAAAGGAGCTCGTGTTGGTTTTGCAGCCGTAAAAGATACAGCGCGTGTAAATGCGTTAATCAAACAAGTAAGAACAATTTTCCCAAGCAATTTGAAACTTTTCTGGGCTATCAATCCGGTTGAAAAAGGATCTGACGTTCACGAATTGGTTGCAATAAAAGTAAGCTCCAGAGACGGACTTCCTGCTTTAGGAGGCGATGTAATTGTGGATGCATCACAAGATTATAGCCCAACCGGACAAGTTGAAGTTTCGATGGCGATGAATAGCGAAGGTGCGCAGGCTTGGAAACGTTTGACCGGCGAAAATATTGGAAAGCAAATAGCAATCGTTTTAGATAATTATGTTTATTCGTTCCCAGTGGTAAACGCTGAAATCTCGGGCGGACGTTCGTCTATTTCGGGTGGAGGTATGACAGTTGAAGAAGCTCAAGACATTGCAAATATCCTAAAAGCCGGTAAATTGCCTGCTCCTGCACGCATTGTTCAAGAAGAGGTTGTTGGCCCAAGCTTAGGTAAAGACTCTATCAATGCCGGAATGCTGTCTTTTGTGATTGCATTTATTCTTGTTCTGATTTATATGGTGCTTTACTACAATCGTGCTGGATGGATTGCCGACATAGCCCTGATTACTAATATTTTATTCATCTTTGGTGTCTTAGCCTCACTCGGTGCTGTTTTAACTTTACCCGGTATTGCCGGTATTGTATTAACACTTGGTATGGCTGTGGATGCGAACGTTATTATTTATGAACGTATCAAAGAAGAATTGCGACTCGGCAAAGGAGTTCGTTTGGCAATCACTGATGGATATAAAAATGCGTACTCGGCGATTATCGACGGAAACGTTACCACCTTGCTCACCGCAATTGTTTTATATATATTCGGTAGCGGCCCAATTCAAGGCTTTGCTACTACTTTAATAATTGGTTTGTTAACTTCTTTATTTACATCAATCTTTATTTCACGTCTAATATTTACGAAATTATTAGATCAAAATAAAACGATTAAATTTAGTAGTGCGAAAACCGAAAACTTTTTGTCCAATACCAATTTTGATTTTATTGGAAAAAGAAAAATTGCCTACATCTTTTCTGGCGTCCTAATTGTTGTTGGATTGGGTTCACTGATTACAAAAGGCTTGAGTTATGGTGTCGATTTCTCTGGCGGACGTTCTTACATTATTCGTTTCGACGACAATGTAAATACCAACGATATTCGCAAAGTTCTGACAGCATCTTTCGGTTCTGCACCTGAAGTGAAAACGTTTGGTCCTGATCGTCAGGTAAAGGTTACAACACGCTTTATGATTGATGAGGAAGGCGATAATGTAGATGAAATAATTCAAGGCAAATTATTTGACGCATTGAAGCCCTTCTACAAAAAAACAATCAATTACCAGCAATTCACCAGCACAGAGGGCGAAAATGCTTTGATTGGAATTCTAAGCTTACAAAAAGTGGGGCCAACAGTTGTGGACGAAATTGTTCGCGGAGCTATTCTGGCTATTTTCTTCGCATTGCTCATCATCTTAGGCTATATCACCTTACGCTTTAAGAAATGGCAATATGGTGTAGGTGGCGTCATTTCATTGACTCACGACGCATTGGTGACTTTAGGTCTTTTCTCTTTGTTCGATGGAATATTACCATTCAGCATGGAAATTGACCAAGCATTTATTGCAGCAATTCTAACGATAATTGGATATTCTATCAACGATACCGTAATTATCTTCGACCGTATCCGTGAAAACACGGGATTGCACAAGAAAGCCAGTCTGAAAGACAATATGAATCATGCGATGAACAGCACTTTGGGAAGAACAATGAATACAGCCGGAACAACCCTGATTGTTTTGCTTGCCATCTTTATTTTAGGCGGCGAAATTATCAGAGGTTTTACCTTTGCTCTTTTGATTGGTATTGCCATTGGAACCTATTCGTCGGTGTTTAATGCTGCTCCGGTAGCTTACGATTTACTTGGCGGCGATAAAAACAAAGAGCAAGCCGACAAAATAATTAAGAAAATTTAATTATAAATTTTGCTAACAGAAAAAAAGTCCCGTCATTCGTTTCGGGACTTTTTTTTATTTTTGCACTTAAACAAAATCAAATGTCGCAATCCATGCTTCTCTTTCTAGATATCAGCGGTGGCGAGTTGGCCGTAATCGTTTTAGTAATCTTTATCGTACTCGGACCGGATAAAATTCCAGAAATTGCCAAGAAATTTGGCGATGCCATGCGCTATGTTCGCAGTGCTACAGAAGATATTAAACGAGAAATTAATGTAGATCAAGACCTCATTCAAAAGCCTACTCACACCTACAATACAACAAAACGAACTCCTTCCGAAATTCCGAAAGAAGATTCCACCATTCCAGTTAATCAAGACGAGAACACACCCAAAGGCGAGCCAGACAATAAAACCGATTATTTGTAGTTCTTAAGAAAATTTGATATGTTTAATCGTCGCCTGTTTTTGCTTCTATTCATTATTGGTCTGTCCATAAATAGTTTAAATGCTCAAAATAGAATTATTAAGAGTGCCGATATGGCCTTTTCGCAGGAACGTTACAAAGAAGCCATTGCAAAATACCTAAAAGGCTTCAAGAAACTCAAAAATAATAAAATCGAAAAAGAGCGAGTAAATACTCAAATTGCTATCTCCTATTACAAAATGGGCGATTTAAGAAGAGCTAAATCGACCTATTCGCTTTTAATTCGTTCAAAACTCTATGAGAAAAAACCTTCTCTCCTGCTCGAATATGGAAAGATATTGATGAGTTTGGAAAGTTACGACGAAGCTCTTAAACAATTTGAAGCTTATCATCGGCTCCAACCAAACGACCCACAAGGAGAAATTGGTATCGAATCGGTCAAGAAAATTAAATATTGGAAAGAAAATCCGATCCCCTATTCCATCGAAAATTTAAAAAAAATAAATACGCGTTTTAGCGAATTTTCGCCCGCTTATTACGACCCAAATTTCCAAAGCATTGTTTTTACGAGCAACCGCGAAGAAGCTTTTGGAAAGGAAAAAGATGGATGGATTGGACTGGATTTTAGCGATTTGTTTTTTAGCCGAATCGACAGCAAAGGCGAATGGACAAGCCCCGAAACGATTGACGATACAGAAACAATCAATACGGCAGCAAACGAAGGCCAAGCCACACTGAACGAACGTTTTAATACTATGTATTTTACGCGCTGTTTACAATCAAATTCCAATCCAATGGGCTGTATGATTATGGAAGCAAGCAAAGCAGGCCGCTTGTGGAGCAATCCAAAAGGAATTGAATTGAGCAAAGACAGCTCCAATACCATTGGCCATCCGAGCCTTTCGTCGGACGAACGTACGCTCATTTTTTCGGCCGAATTCAAAAACGGATTTGGTGGACAAGACTTATACATTGCCCAAAGAAAAACAAAAAACGATCAATTTAAATTTGCTCTAAACTTAGGATCCAAAATAAATTCGTCGGGCGATGAACTTTTCCCCTATTTGCGTGCCGACAGTCTGCTCTATTTTGCCTCAAACGGCCGAATTGGACTGGGCGGCCTCGATATTTATCGCTCTATTTTGAAAAACGATACAGCATTTGCCGAAGCTGAGAATATGGGGTTTCCCATCAATACATCGGCCGACGATTTTGGAATCGTTTTTCATCCAAATCAATTCGAAAGTGGATTTTTTTCGTCGAATAGAGCCGGTGGAAAAGGAAACGAAGATATATATTCATTCAACCTGCCGCCTATCGAATTTGCTATCCATGGAACAGTAATCGACGATTACAGCCTTCAACCGATTGGCGAAATGGAAATTCTGCTGATTGATCCCAAACAAAACAAAGTTTCTACCAAAACCAACGCCTTAGGACAATTCAATTTTGCTTCCTCTGTGGTTCAAAAAAACATGGATTATCAACTTGTTTTTGAAAAAGAAAACTATTTAAGACAACTCATTTCCGAATCGACGAAAGCAATAGAATACAGCAAAACGTTTGAAGAAGTAATTCGCTTGCAACGCATTCCGGAAAAATCGGTTTTGCTTCCCGAAATCCTTTTCGATCTAGCCAAATGGGATTTGAAACCGCTTTTTGAAGATTCATTGAGAGGATTGATAGCAACAATGGATGCAAATCCGGGCTTAGCAATAGAATTGGGCGCACATACCGATTCACAAGGAAATGCGGAACAAAACGATGTTTTGAGTCAGAAGCGTGCCGAATCGGTAGTGAATTTCTTAATCGAAAGAGGCATCGATCCTGAAAGATTAGTCGCAAAAGGATATGGAGAACGTGTTCCACGCACTTTGGAGAAAACCATCAGCAAAAACGGTTTTAGTCTTACTCAAGGAACTACCTTAAACGAAGAATATATCAACCAACTTTCGGAAAAGGAAAAAGTGTTGGCTCATGAATTGAATCGTAGAATTGAATTTCGTATCTTGAGAAGAAACTACCAGGCAAAAGATTATCGACTCCAAGAAACAAACCTGAATATTGCCTTGGCCGATGCAGACAAAGAGAAGGTTGTTCAGATTGATTTACTCGCAAAAGATATGTGGGAAATGCCAGCAAAGATCAACAATTTCCCCGAGCGGCTTATCTACACTCCTCTCACACAGCTTAATACCATGAGTGCTGAGTTTGCGTTAAAACTTTTGCAAGAAGGAATTATCTCGAAAGACGATTTTGAAGGCGATGCTGAGAAATTAATTCAAGTAGGAAATATTGCACATAAATCGGTCATCATTCTGAAAGAATTGAGTATCGGAAACAAAAAAACAGCCAATGTAAAAGTCTGGATTTGGCACAATTCCCTGTATCCATTTCTCATCAATACGGAAACATTAAACCGCTTTGGGAAAGCCGAAATAGATTCAAAAACGAATAAAACATTGATTTTCAAATAGCATGAACAGCTCACTGAAATACACCAAACGCGGCGTTTCGGCATCAAAAGAAGATGTTCATGAAGCCATAAAAAATATCGACAAAGGTTTGTTTCCCAAAGCTTTTTGCAAAATTATTCCGGATTTGCTCGCCAACGATCCCGACTATTGTTCATTGATGCATGCCGATGGCGCCGGCACAAAATCGTCGCTTGCCTATTTGTATTGGAAAGAAACAGGCGATCTTTCCGTTTGGAAAGGCATTGCGCAAGATGCAATTGTGATGAATCTGGACGATTTGCTTTGTGTTGGAGTTACTGAAAACATTTTGCTTTCCTCTACCATCGGCCGCAACAAAAATCGCATTTCCGGAGATGTAATCAAAGCTATTGTGGAAGGCACAGAAGAATTCCTAAGCCAAATGCGCGATTTGGGAATTTCGATCTATTCCACTGGTGGCGAAACAGCCGATATCGGGGATTTGGTTCAAACTATTGTGGTCGATTCGACCGTAACAGCTCGATTGAAACGCGCCGAAGTCATCGACAATAAAAATATTCAAGCCGGCGATGTGATTGTTGGCCTTTCCAGTTTTGGGCAAGCTAGCTACGAAACACAGTACAATGGCGGAATGGGTAGCAATGGACTTACTTCGGCTCGCCACGATGTGTTTGCTCATTATCTGGCCGAAAAATATCCGGAAAGCTACGACAACTCATTGCCCAAAAATTTGGTATACGCCGGAAATATGAAACTGACTGATACGACTGAAATTGAAGGTGTTGATGCCGGAAAACTTGTTCTTTCGCCCACCAGAACCTACGCGCCTATCATCAAATCAATATTGAATCAATACCAAGATCAGATACATGGTATGATTCATTGCAGTGGAGGCGCCCAAACCAAAATATTGCATTTTGTCGACAATCTGCACCTTATTAAAGACAATCTATTTCCACTAGCGCCCTTATTCA
>DYSK01000041.1 GCA_020718315.1 Draconibacterium orientale | reverse complement strand
TGCGTATTCAAACGCAATCCGATTTGAATAATAGAAGAACGATTTTGTTAAATTCCGACTTTGTTGATGGAGAGGCGGAAGGAGATTTTTTACTTACCGAATTGAAAACCACTTCAAATATTTTTTTGAATTATTATCTTCCAAAGCTTTTTAACGCTGAAATACAGAGTACCGATTTGGAAACAAAGAATTTGGCTTGGGACATACGATTTAAAGATTTTTCAAAAATTATGCCGCTCTTTAGCAAGAATCTTAAACTTTCAAAAAACGGAAAATGGAAAGGGAAATTTGATGTAGATCGAAATAACATTGAATCTCAAATTGAGTTAGAGAGTGCTGTTTATCAGGGTATTGTAATTCGAAAATTCAAATTAGATATCCTGAGCGATACTAAAAGTTTAAGAGCCGATTTAAGTACTGAAGAAATTGTATTTAAAGAAGAACAACCCACTGATACACTTCGCTTGGGTATCGATAATCTGCATTTTTCGGCAAAGGCGCTTCAAGATAATGTAGATTTTGTACTCAATTGGCACAATAATTTTAAAGACATAAAAAACGAAGCCGATATTGTTGGATTTATTGATTTAAGTCAAATTCCGTCGTTCGATTTAAAATTCAGCAAAGCCAACTTAATAGTAAACGATACTATTTGGCATATCTATGATGATAATAAATTGCGTGTGGTCGATAATCAATTGTTTTTCGAAAAATTTGGTTTTTTCTCCGGAAGTCAAAAAATTGAATGGAGTGGTGCACTCGACAGGAAAAACGAAAAAGCTTTGATCGCAAAATTCAATCATTTTGATGTATCCAATTTTGATATCTTAACCAACTACAAAGGAATTGATTTGGACGGATTTATTGATGGTGAAATACAATTTTTAAACCTCCTTGAAAATGCTGATTTTCTTGCAAATCTTCAAGTAAATCAATTTAAAGTCAACAAGGAAATGATTGGAAATGTATTTTTAAATTCCAAGCGAAATTTGGATAAGTCTATCTTTATAAATGCGGAGATTGTTAAACAAATCAGTGAAAATCAGAACATAAAGCCGCTGATTTTGGAAGGCCTTTATTTTCCGGATAAACAGAATAATGCCCTCGATTTTTCTTTGATACTCGATCAATTGCCAATACAAGTCGCCAGTCCATTTTTATACAAATGGGTCGATCAGTTCAATGGAACTGCATCGGGAAATGTATTGATTACCGGTTCTACAAGCATGCCAAACTTAAAAGGAAAAATTCGATTCAACGAAGTCGATTTTCGAATCATCTACCTCAATACAAATTATAAATTAAGTGCAAATATTGATGTGAATAACGATTTTTTCGACATTCGAGATGCCGATTTTAGAGACGAAGCAGGCAATAAAGCCATGGTATATGGCGGTTTATTGCACAATCATTTGAAAAATTTTGGTGTGGATTTATCCATTTGGCCTGAAAATTTTATGATCTTAAACACTCGAAAAGGAATGAACTCGCTTTTTTATGGAAAAGCTTTTGCCAAAGGAACAGTTGATATTAGTGGTCCATTTGATGCCATTCATATGAACATTAATCTGGAAGCAAATAGAGGAAGCGAAATTGTAATTCCGATTAATTTGGCTGCAGATGTTTCAAAAAACGAATTCATCAATTTTATCAATCGTAAAGATTCCACTTCCGAGAAAAAAGTAAAAAAAGCGATTCAAGAACTTTCCTCTTTTAGTTTAAATATGGATTTGTCGCTCAATCCAAATGCAAAAGTCGAAATTATCCTTCCCGAAGATTTGGGAAATATTCAAGGCGTGGGCTATGGCGATCTGAATCTAAATTTGAATAGAGCCGGCGTTTTTACAATGGCTGGCGATTATCAGGTGAACAAAGGTACATTTTTGTTCACCATCAAAAATGTTTACAAAAAACGCTTTGATTTAGTGGATGGCGGTACTATTTCCTGGACAGGCGATCCTTATTCGGGAGAGCTGAACATGAAAGCTGTTTACCATGTGAAAACTTCGCTTAATACCCTTGGCGCCAGCCAAGATACTTCATTCCGCACAAGAATTCCGGTGGATTGTGTTATCGGATTGAAAGATAAAATATTAAATCCTACGGTAAAATTCGGCTTCGAATTTCCCAATTCATCGGAAGAAATAAGACAGCTTGTTTTCAGCCAAATAGACACCACCAACGAAGCCGAAATGTCGCGACAAATTTTGTCGCTTTTAGTCCTGAATAGTTTTAGTTTTTCTTCGGCAACCGGAAATTCAAGTATTTCGTCCGGGGTAAGTGGTTCTTCTTTGCAATTGGTTGCAAATCAGTTGGGGAATTGGCTTTCGCAGATAAGTAATGATGTGAATGTTGGTATAAATTATAGACCTGGCGGAACGATTACAAACGAAGAAGTGGAAGTGGCTTTGTCCACACAGCTTTTTAATGAACGCGTAATGATTGATGGCAATTTTGGATATCAAAATTTAGCGAATGCGCCAAACTCGAATACAAGTAATATTGTGGGCGATATCAATGTGGAAGTAAAAATTACCAAAGATGGCCGATTCCGGTTGAAAGCGTTCAACAGAACAAATACAATTGATTTGATAGACAATACCGCCCCTTATACACAAGGCGTTGGGGTGTTCTATCGGAAAGAATACAATGTTTTTAAGGACTTATTCATTCGGCAAAGGAAGAAGAAAGAGCCTGAAAAAGCGAAAGATCCCGAAATTGAAACTGCTACTCAAAGCCAAAGTGGCTCTTAAATTAATTCAACTTTAATCCTTTTCTGATGCAGTCAAAAAAGCAATTTGTAGTTTATAAATCTTCTGCCGGATCAGGGAAAACAACAACTTTGGCCATTGAGTACCTAAAACTCTGCTTGCCCAAACCCGAAAATTTTAAACACATCTTGGCGCTTACTTTTACCAAAGATTCCGCCAACGAAATGAAAGAACGTATTGTTCAGTATTTGACGAAGATTCTAAAATACCAGCAAACAAACGAAATCGATTTTATCTTGATTCCGCTTCTACAAGCCCAAGGAAAATGGAATGAAAACGATAGCGAAGAAACAAAAAAGCTGTCCGTCAAATTGCTTCAGAAGCAAGCCAAAGACTTATTGCAGCTTATTTTGCATTCCTATTCCGACTTTGCCATCAGCACCATCGACAGCTTTACACATCGAATTATTCGGTCTTTTGCACACGATTTGGGCATCTCCATCAGTTTTGATGTGGAATTGAAAGACGATAATTTATTAAAATCGGCTGTCAACGAGTTGATTAGTAGGATAGGAGACGAATATCCCCAACTAACATCCGTTTTGCTGGAGTTTTCTTTGCACAAAATAGGCAACGATAAATCGAGAAAAATAGACGAAGATTTGCATCAGTTGGCTAAAAATCTTTTGGACGATGTAAAAGAAGAATTTTTGATCGAACTACGCAAACTCACTATTGATGAGCTTTTGGAATTAAAAAATCAAATCTTTGAAGAAACGAAACAATTCAGAAAGTTTGTAAACGAAGAAGCCTTGCTTGCTAAACAACTCATCCTCAAAAATGGGCTGAATTGCAAAAAGTTTTATTATGGTACCGGCAATATTTGCAATTGGTTTTTTGAATTGTCGAATCCAAATTTTGATAATAAATCACTCAGCCCAAAAGATAGAGTTTTGAAATCGATCGATGAGGATAAGTGGTGTTCCTCAAGCATCGAGCCCGCCGACAGAGCTAAAATTGAATCCATTCAAGAAGAACTTAAATTGCATTTTTATCGCCTGCATGATTTTATCGAAGCAAATTCAAACGATTATTTGATTCTCTCCGAAATGGCCAGTCAAATCTATCCTTTGGCTGTGCTGATCGAAATTGAAAAACTGGTCTTCCAGTTTAAGTCGGAATCCAATATTTTGCATATCTCCGATTTTAACAAATTGATTGCGAAGGCAATAGCAGGAGAACCGGCTCCTTTCATCTACGAACGAATTGGCAATTGGTATAAACATTTTCTTATCGACGAATTTCAAGATACGTCTTCTTTGCAATGGAACAATTTACTTCCTTTGATCGAAAATGGCTTGTCGATGGGAGAGTTTAGCTTACTAGTTGGCGATGGAAAACAATCCATCTATCGATGGCGTGGTGGCGATGTAAGTCAGTTTTCGGAACTTCCCAATCTTCTTCATGTTACAGATGATTTGGGAAAGCAAAGGGAGAAAATTTTAATCGAAAATTATGCGTCCAAAGAATTGCTTCAGAATTTCCGTTCCGACGAAGAAATAGTCCATTTCAACAATGCGTTTTTTGGCTTTATCGAACAATCAAATTGGCTGGCTTCGCAGCACAAACAGGTATATGCACAAGCGAAACAAACTGTAGCGCAAGAAAAACGCGGCTTGGGAATCGTCGATATTCAATTGATTGAGCAGTCGGACAAAGATCAGATGAATGCCAAAATAATGGAAGCTATTCAAATTGCGCTCCACGAAGGGTTTCAATACCGCGATATGACCATTTTGGTGCGAAAAAATGGCTCCGCGGCCGAATATGCCGATTTGCTCATGGCCAATAAAATCCCGGTGATTTCGCCCGTTGGATTGCGTGTTTCGTCTTCGGCCAAGGTTCAGTTTATCCTTAGTCTGTTTCGCTATGTACTTTTTCCCGACGAAAAGATTTATCAATTCGAAATACTTCGGTTTTTGCTTGACCAACAAATGCTTCCCAAACTTAGTCTGATCGATTATCAAACAGTCAGTTCCGAACTTCAACAAAGCTCACTTGGCTTTTCTGCTGCTTTTGCCAATCTTTTAAAAGATGCAAAATATGAAATAGATCTGAAAATGCTCTCACATTTTGACGTCTACGAGTTGGCCGAATATTTTATCCGGCTTTTTGGACTTATTCACCCCGATCCTTATTTGCATTTTTTCTTGGACAATATCCACGAATTTAAGCTCTCGCCCTACACACAACTGGCCGATTTTTTGTTGTGGTGGGAAGAAAATAAATTGGGCTTGTTTATAGATATGCCCAAAGGGTTGAATGCCGTAACCATTCAAACAATTTTTAAAGCCAAAGGACTTCAGTATGCTGTGGTTATTTTTCCTATTCCCGACAATAGCTTAATTACTCAAAATAAGAAAAATACAAGCTGGTTGAATCCTGGAATTGAGAGACTGGAGAAACTAAAATTTTCGCCTTTTTCGATCAATAAACTTCAAAATACTCGGCTTTCCTCGGTTTATGAACAAGAACAGGCCAGTAGCAAACTCGACGATATCAACCTGCTATATGTAGCAATGACCCGAGCCGAACACCGTTTGTTTATCCTTACCGATCAAATTAGAAATAAAGATGGAAAATCCATTCCGAGCCCCTATGACGGCGCATTGAAACCTTCTTTTCTTTTTAGGGATTTTCTGGCCAACCACAAGGAATGTCAACTGAACGAGGCTCATTTTCGTTTTGGTAAAATGGTGAGTTTACCTGCCGAAAAACCTCTGGACGAAAGTGGATTTTATTATCTAAAAAGTCTTCAAAGCGAACAATGGAGAAATTATTTGGAATTGGCCAATAAAGAAAAAATTGCTGAGCAATCCGAAAAAACAGACCGCCAAAATTGGGGCATTCAGGTTCACGAAATATTAGCCGGTATTCTTACTGTCGACGACAAAGAAAAAGCAATGAACACTGCTTTTTACAAAGGACTGATTAGCCAACAAGAAGTGGATATGCTAAGCATTTATTTTGATCAGCTCTTTTCGCATCCAAGCATAGAGCCTTTTTATACACGTGGCGCATTATCGGCCAATGAGGCTGAAATTGTCGATGCTTTTGGTTTGATTCATCGTCCGGATCGATTGGTGTTTTTCGACGACAAAACCGTCATCATTGATTATAAAACAGGGAAAGAAAACGAAAAACACAAAAGTCAAATCTTCGATTATGCTCAGCTTATGGCGCAGCTCAATTATCCCAAGCCGGAAAGTTATTTGGTGTATCTGAACGAAACAATAAAAGTGATTGCGGTTTAGAAAGGCAAAAAAATTGTTAGAAAAAAAACAATTATTTGATTAAGTTTGCACATATATAAAATGATGAATTATGGAAAATAAAGTATCTATTTGGAAAAATTCTGTTAATTATGGATTGTTAGCTGGCCTTTTGACGGTCGCTTTTTCATTGATTTTATGGTTGTTGGACTTGATGGAAAATAAGGGATTGGGGATGATTGGCTATCTGGTATTGGCGTTTGTTTTGTTTATTGGGTCGAAAAACTGGCGCGATAATTTGAACGGAGGCTGGATGTCGTATGGCGAAGCATTTAAATCCGGATTTTTTATCGTATTGATTTCTGCCATTATTGGCGTTTTGTACAATTATGTGTTTTTTAATTTTATCGATCCCGAATTTATTGCCAACCAAATGTTGCAGGCAGAAGAACGAATGTTAGAAGCAAAGCCTGATATTTCGGACGAAGACTTGGCCAAAGCAATGGAGATATCTGCTAAATTTACCAGTTCTACCATGCTGGCGATCATGGGATTGGTAATGAGTCTTCTATTTGGAACTATTCTTTCCGCAATTGTAGCTATTTTTGTAAAAAAAGAAGATCCATCTATTGTTGGATAAATCTTAAGAAAAACGGAATGAATATATCGGTCGTAATCCCTCTTTACAACGAAGTGGAATCCATTGGCGAGTTGAGTCAATGGATTTCGAACGTAATGCAAGAAAATAACTTTTCGTACGAAATAATCATCGTTGATGATGGAAGCAGAGATGGTTCATGGGAAAAAGTGCTGCAGTTATCCAACGAAAATTTGGCTATCAAAGCCGTTCGGTTTCAACGAAATTATGGTAAATCGGCTGCTTTAAGCCAAGGATTTCGCTTTTCGCAAGGTGATGTCGTTATTACGATGGATAGCGATTTGCAAGACAGCCCGGATGAGATTCCGGCACTTTATCATAAAATTGTGGACGAAAATTTTGATATAGTAAGCGGCTGGAAAAAAAAACGTTACGACCCTTTTATCAAAAGACGGACATCAAAATTCTTCAACTGGGCAACACGAAAAGTAAGCGGGATTAAACTGCACGATTTTAATTGTGGTCTAAAAGCCTATAAAAACGAAGTTGTAAAATCGATTGAGGTCTATGGCGAAATGCATCGGTATATTCCAGTAATGGCAAAATGGGTCGGATTTAATAATATTGGAGAACTGGTTGTAAAACATTATCCCCGAAAATATGGACAAACAAAATTTGGAATCGAGCGTTTTGTGAATGGCTTTCTCGATCTGCTGTCCATTTCTTTTGTTTCCCGATTTGGAAAGCGTCCGATGCATTTTTTTGGTTTATGGGGTACATTTTTATTTTTTATAGGCTTTATTATTGCCGCTTATTTAACCTACGAAAAAATTTTTAATGCGGTGTATAAAATGACCGATCGGCCTTTGTTTTATTTGGGCTTAGTGGCAATGATTGTGGGCGCTCAATTGTTTTTAGCCGGATTTCTTGGCGAACTGATTTCGCGCAATTCGATCACCAAAAACGATTACATCATAGCCGATACAAAAGGATTAAATTCGGATAATACCTAACTCCATGAGCAAAATAATCCTCATCGGACCTGCCTATCCTCTTCGTGGCGGAATAGCTGCTTTTACTGAGCGATTGGCCACCGAATTAATGACTCAAGGAAACGATGTTACAATCGAATCTTTCAGCTTGCAATATCCGAAAATTCTTTTTCCCGGGAAAACACAATATACCAAAGATAAAAACACAAGCTTAGTCGCTATACAGTCCTCATTAAATAGCATCAATCCGTTTAGTTGGATACGGTTGGGAAATAAAATCAGAAAACAAAAACCAGATATCGTAATCTTCAAATTTTGGATTCCGTTTATGGCTCCTGCTTTGGGGACGCTGGCGCGGATTATCAAAAGAAATAAAATAACCAAATGTATTGCTGTAGTTCATAATATTTTGCCACACGAAAAGAAGTTTGGCGATCGCGTTTTAGCAAATTATTTTGTTAAACCGATAGATGGGTTCTTGGTTCTTTCCGATTCTGTGCGCAACGATTTGAAGCGTTTCGACTCCTCAAAACCAATTCGTGTTAGCCCTCATCCTCTTTATGATCATTATGGAAAAATTTTAACTAAAACAGAAGCAAGACAGAAGCTTGAGTTGGAACAAAATTGGAATTATTTGCTTTTTTTTGGATTTATTCGCGAATACAAAGGATTGGATTTGGCTTTAAAAGCTTTGTCCAGCGCTAAATTGAAAGATTTGAAAATTAAGCTGATTGTGGCCGGTGAGTTTTATACCAATTCAAAACCTTATTTGAATCTGGTAAGAAAATTGGAGCTCGAAAACCGGATTATTTTCCGAAGCGAGTATATTCCTGATAATTTGGTGTCGGCTTATTTTTCAGCAGCCGATTTAATTATTCAACCTTACAAAGAGGCAACGCAAAGTGGCGTTACTCAGATTGCTTATCATTTCAATAAACCCATTTTAGTAACCAATGTAGGTGGGCTTTCAGAATTAGTTCCTCATCAAAAAGTGGGTTATATATCGGGTTTATCAGAAGAAGAAATGGCCGATTATATTGTAGATTTTTATGTGAACAACCGTGAAACAGAATTTTCTGAGGCTATTTTGAAATTGAAGAGGAAATACAGCTGGAATCTGTTTGTTGAACAGCTTGAAAAGTTAATTCAAGAATTGAATAAGAAGTAAGAATGCAAAAAACAGTTTATTTTGTGGTAGGTCCAACTGCTGTTGGAAAAACAGTTTTTGCGATAGAATTGGCCAAGCACTTGAATACCGAAATTATTTCGGCCGATTCGCGCCAGTTTTACCGCGAAATGAAAATTGGCACTGCTATTCCTTCTCGCGAAGAATTAAACGATGTCCCACATCATCTGATAGGAAATCTTTCCATGCACGAAAATTACAATATTTCTTCCTTCGAAAAAGAGGCTTTGGCTATTTTGGAACGGCTTTTTCAAAAAAAAGATGCTGTGGTAGTCGTTGGTGGCTCCGGATTGTATTTGGATGCTTTGGCTTTCGGAATCGACGATTTGCCCGATGTTTTGCCCGAAATGAGAAGAAATTTAAAACAGATTTACGAATTAGACGGTATAGAGGCAATTCAACAAAAATTAAAAAAATTAGACCCGGTTTTTTATGCGGAAATGGATATACAAAATCCAAACCGTGTGATGCGTGCGATCGAAGTTTGTTTGTCCACCGGAAAACCGTATTCAGAATTGCGCCTTGGAAAAAAAAAGAATCGCGATTTTAATATTCGTTGGATAGGATTGGAACAAGAAAGAAGCAAACTTAACAAACGTATCAATTTACGTGTGGACAAAATGTTGGAAAATGGATTGCTAAACGAAGTGAAACAACTTTATCCTTTCAAACATCTAAATGCATTGAATACAGTAGGCTATAAAGAATTTTTTACTTGGCTCGACGGGGAAGAATCTTACGAATGGGCAGTCGAAAAAATGAAAACAAATTCGCGGCGTTATGCCAAACGCCAAATGACTTGGTTTCGGAAAAATAAGGAGATCTATTGGATTAATGCGGATGATAACCGTGAAATTAATTTGTTAATCAATCAATTAGAAAATGATAAATAAATTTACAATTGTGTTTCTGAGTTTAATTTTTAGTTTTTTTGAAGCTAAAACGCAAACTGCCGACAGCATAAATGCTAAATTTGTTATTAAAAAAGCCATTATTCCTGCAGTATTAATTGGAGCCGGCCTGCTTTTAAATAACGATCAATTGGAGCAAGATTTTCAAACAGATCTACGTAATAAGGTAGGCAACGACTTTGAATTTTCGATCGACGATTATGCCCAATATGCGCCCATTGCCGAAATGTATTTGGCCGATGTGATGGGTGTAAAAGCCAAGAACCATTGGTTCGACCAAACTAAATATTTGATTATTTCGAATATCATCACATCAAGTATTACACACGGACTGAAAAATCTAACGTTGAAAACACGTCCAAACGGAGCCGACTTTTCTTTTCCATCCGGACATACCACTTTTGCTTTTACCAATGCAACGGTAGTGTACAACGAATTTCGGCAGACTGCCCCGGTTTTGGCCTATAGTGGTTATGTCTTTGCCTTCACAACTGCCTCGTTTCGAATGCTCAACAATAAACATTGGCTCTCCGATGTTTTGGTGGGAGCAGGCATCGGAATTCTGGTTACGGATTTGGTTTACTATTTTGAACCCTTAAAAAATTTCAATCCGTTTAAGAAAACGGAAAACTTAACTTTCGTACCTTACAAAAATGTTGAAGGTTTTGGAATTTATTTTTCATATAAATTTTAACTTTGCCTCGTAATAAAATAGAAAAAATGATTAAGCATATTGTAATGATGCGCCTCGTTGAATTGGATATTCGAGAAAAAGAATTTCAGAGGCGATTGATTAAAGAAAAATTAGAAGCGCTTCAGCGAATCGTTCCGAGTTTAATATCGATGGAAGTTGGATTAAATACTTCCGATAGGGACATTGCTTTTGATTTGGTTTTGGTTTCTACTTTTAAAGACGAAGCAGGCTTAGAAGCTTATCTCTTGCATCCGGAGCATATATTGGTTCTCAATTATTTACGATCATTGGTAAAAGAAACGGCTGTTACAGATTATTATCTGGATTAGATGCGCGCTACCGCACGATTCCATCGTGTGGTATAATTATAAAATTTGGATTAACTTTATCAACTCCCACGCGATAGAATCGCGCGGCAGCTGAGCATGGTATAAAGTATAAAAATTTTAATTAATTTTATCAGATGAGCCGTAATTACAAATTCCATAATCCCGAAGGAGCCTACTTTGTAAGTTTTGCTGTAGTGGAATGGATTGATGTTTTTA
This sequence comes from Draconibacterium orientale, assembly GCA_020718315.1. Lineage (GTDB taxonomy): Bacteria > Bacteroidota > Bacteroidia > Bacteroidales > UBA12170 > UBA12170. Next base: position 4,417 of record DYSK01000041.1, on the reverse strand, counting down.
CGAAAAATGAGTACATAGATATTCTTTTGGAGAGTTTAAGTTTTAGTCAGTAAAACAAAGGAATGGAGATATATTCTTGGTGTATAATGCCGAATCACATTCATTTGGTTTTCAGAAGTGTTATTGCAATAAAGCCTGAGAATTTATTAGGTGATTTTAAACGGTTTACAAATAGAAAAATCATACAAGCAATCATTGATAATCCAAAGGAAAGCAGAAAAGAGTGGATGCTTGAACAATTTAAAAAGGCTGCTGTAAAAAGTTCGAATGTATATGATTATCAATTTTGGAGTCATGATAATAAACCAATAGAATTATGGAGCAACAAAGTAATTACAGAGAAAATTAATTATATCCACAATAATCCTGTAGCAGCAGGACTGGTTTATAGACCTCAAGATTATGATTATAGCAGTGCCAAGGATGATTATGGAGAAAAAGGCTTGCTAAATAATATTATTGTTGCTGATTTATATTGATCCACGCGATGGAATCGCGCGGCAGCCAGGGGCAGCGATAGGAATTGCGCGGCAGCAGTAGAAATATCAGAATATTAATTTATAGAGCTTCCTTATAGTCGTGCCAAAGCCAAAAATCCTGCATGGAGTCCAATAATGATGGAGATGTAAATAATCCAAGCATTTTTATTGGAGCCGAAAAAACTCAATCGAATTGAGCTGGCATGGCATGAGCTCAGGCAATCGCCACAAAGTGTGCAATTCCAGCCGGCTTTTCCATTCTTTATATCGATGGGAGTGAGTGCATCGTAGCGACATTCGGTGCTGCAAATATTGCAGGCCGTACAAGTATTTTGATCAATTTTTATTCGAGCCGGATACAGTTTTCCAAGCAAAGTGGTAACACTTCCGATTGGACAATAGGTTGTGCAATGCAACATATATCCCAATTTTCGCGACGAATAAAGCATCAAAAAAACGCCAAATAATCCAAATGCCAAGGCAATCACAAAAGCTGCTGTTATGGAAACTCCAAAATAATTCATCAACGCAGCCGCAACAACTACCAGCGCAAGCATCAGATAACGAATAATAAGTGTTTGTTTTCGCGAAAAAGTCTTTTTCGGTCGTTTTTTGTTTCGAGCAGCCAAATTATCCCAAGCTCCAATATAACACAAATGCGAACACCAGCCCGGACCAACAATGGCTAAAGTAGAAAGTAAGAGAATGGGCATAAAAAGTCCCTCACCACGATAAATAGGAGCTCCAACGATGAGTGCCGGAATGGGCAAATGTAGTTTTCCTGTCATCAGAAATTGCTCATTTACCGTTAGTCCAAGAATAAATTGTCCGAAAAAAATTACAGAGAAAAATAGCCAGTATTTAATTCTTACATTTCCAATGTTACCGGTTTTCGCCATTATTTGACCGAGCCAAACGGAATACAGCGTTAAGACTGCAATTTCCAACCACCACGTTCCCGGAAAAAATCGTTCGGCCAAAAGCATTGACGGTTTCACAAAAAAATGAACCGGAATCAGAATAAATGGAGGCAACAAAAGGGTAATAAAGAAAGCAGTTCGATTTATGTTTTTATAGAAAGGCGTATTATTTATTTCAAAATTCTTGAATAATTTCATTTTTCCGACAATTGAATTTTTTCGATTATTTAGTGTTGGAGCAATAGCGTTTAATCACATTGTAAGCATTGTTGATTCCCAATTCGCCGGCTTTGCTCAAATCCGGACACGCCGAAACATTGTCTTGCAAAAGCAAAAGCGTTAGTCCACGGTTGTAGTAGGCTTCTGCCAAATTGGGTTGCAACACCAATGATTGATTGTAGTCGTTGATCGCTTTCATATACTCTTGCATTTTGCTGTACAAATTGGCTCGGTTGTAATAAATAAAACCAAGTTTAGGATAAATTTGCAAGGCCATATCGTAATACTGAATTGCTTTTTTTAAGTCGGGAATATTCAGTTGATCTGTTTGATTTTTAAAGTCGTCCGTATTTTTATTTATAAACTCTTCTTTCGCTTCGCCTGCTTTTTCGATATTTTGCATCGCCATTAAATAAGCAACATTGGCCAAATTTAAATAGGCAAAGCCAAAAGTAGGATCCAATTTTACCGCCTCCAAATAAGAACGTTCTGCACTGGGCAAATTTCCGATTCGCTCGTTCAAAATCCCAATATACAAATGATTGTATGGATTGTTCGGTTGTTTTGCCAAGGCGCTTTCCAATCGATTGAGAATCTCTTTTGCCTTGAGTGGCTGAAGCAAACTTACTTCCTTGGTAAGTCCAAAGGCCAATTTGTATTGTGCCAGATTTGATTCGTTGTATTCGGCTATTTCCTCTACGAAATATTGTTTTCTTCGTTCATTTATATACTCTTGTTCATCTTTGGCCAACATAGAAATGATAAAATTCGATTCCAATTCGATGTAAACATTTTTAAACTGAATTCGGCCTCCGTCCACATTTGCATTGTTAAAATCGCTTTCAAAAGCAATTAATTTAGTAAGTTGAGTGCTGTCTTTGATAATGGCCGGCAAGGAATCGCTTTGGTCATATTTATCGCGAATGGTTTCTGCTTTCAGATAATCAGTGTAGGCTCCTTTTTCATCGTTTAGTTTTTGTTTAAGCGCCGACCGGTTCAGGTAAGCTCGCGCAAAATCGGGAAACAGCTCAATGGCTTTATCATAGTCTTTTATGGCTCCAGCAAAATCATTCAAAAGACTTTTTACACTGGCTTTGTTGTAGTATCCGTAAATATTTGTGGGATTGATGGTGGTTACTTTATCGTAATCCAACATGGCTCCTAAGTAGTTTTTTTCTTCGGTTTTTAAAATTGCCCTGTTGTAATAAGTCAATGCATTGTATGGATCCAGTTCGAGCACTTTGGCGTAGTCTTCGTAAGCGCCTTTTTTATCTTTGAGGTAATAGCGCGACATGGCACGAAAGAAATACAAGAGCGGATCGGTATCGTCGAGTTTCATCGAAAGTTCAAAATCAAAAATGGCTTCTTCATATTTTTTTAGCTCAAAATTTAAGATTCCTCTTCGCAAATAAGCCGACTTATTCAGATAATTTAGTTTGATAGATTTGTTGATTTCTTCCAAAGCGGCGTCCATTTGTTTCAATTCAAAAAGCACCAAACCTTTGTTTAAATAGGCGTTTTCGTTTTTTGAATCTAAAATGATGGCAGTGTCGAAATCGGCCAATGCACTCTGATAAAGTTTGAGCTGAAGTTTTGCCACTCCTCGACTTACAAATATATCGGCATTGTTTGGCCCACGATGAATTGCTGCGCCATAATCTTTCAGTGCTTCGTGAAATTTTTTCTGCTGTTGCTTACACAAGCCTCTGTACATAAACGAATAGGAAAAATAAGGATTTATTTCGATCGATTTGTTTAGATCTTCGATGGCTCCATTGTAATCGCCCAGAGAATATTTGGCCAAGCCTCTGAAAAAATACGGTTCAAATTTTTCGGGATTGGCCTGAACGGCGATGGTTAGATTTTTTATGGCTTCGGTATAATTGTCGTTAAACAAATCTGTTCTGCCCATGGCCACAAAACGTTGGGTGTTTACCTGCGCAAAAACAGACGAACTGCTTATAAATAGCAACAGAGCCAGAAAAAAATAGTGTCGAAAAGAGAATAGTTGTTTCATAATGGCGTCAAAAATAGCCAATTTACCTTAGTACGAAAGTGTTTTTAGAGTTTTTAACTTTACTGATTCTCATTACTGAAATTGAAATATCTTCGCACATTCAGAATTATGACAAAAGAATACTTAAAATCTAATTTTATTCTCTTATTAGCAGCCGCCATTTGGGGTTTTGCTTTTGTTGCACAACGCAAAGGAATGGAATTTGTTGGCCCGTTTACATTCAATGCATTGCGTTTTGCTATTGGCGCTATTTCGCTTCTTCCTTTGTATGCACTTACCAAAAACAAAGCCGGAAACGAATGCTTCCATTGGCAAAAGGCGCTTCAGGCGGGTTTTTTCTTGGGATTGATTCTTTTTATAGCCTCCACGTCTCAACAATTTGGAATGATCTATACCGAAGCAAGTAAAGCCGGATTTATTACCAGTTTGTATGTAATCTTGGTGCCTATTTTTGGATTGTTTATTGGTCGAAAAGTAAAAAAAAATCTATGGGCAGGTGCAATTACAGCTTTAGCCGGGCTTTATTTACTCAGTATTCGAAATGGATTTACGGTTCAATTGGGCGATAGCTTGGTTTTTGGCAGCGCCGTGTTTTTTGCCGTTCATTTGCTGATGGTTGGAGACTTTGCGCCACGCTATAATATTATACTGCTTTCGGTTTTTCAATTTGGGTTGACGGCCATTTTGAGTTTTTTTGGCGCACTCTATTTCGAAGAAATTCGATGGGAAACCATTCAACAAGCTTCTATACCAATACTTTATGGCGGTTTGTTTTCGGTTGG
>DYSK01000040.1 GCA_020718315.1 Draconibacterium orientale | reverse complement strand
GTTTTGGTTTTTGGTAGTCTGTGCCTTTGGGCTGGTTCTCCCGAAAAAAAAATCGCAAATCTTGCCATTATTCCTCCCGCTCCAGCAGTTAATATGGGCGATTTTTTAGCTGATACCATCGATGTTTTTTCCATTGCTAAAGATGTTAGTCAGTTGTTTTCGACGGCAATTCATTATTCTTCTTTGAATGATGTATATGGAGATACAGCTTATCTAAATGCGTTGTTCAATGCCAATTATACTTCCAACGATGTGGCCGAAGCATACAAAAATGATGTAGAAGCGCGTATAAAATCTCAAAAAGGCGATATTGGCGTCGATTTTAGGGCTGATTATTCGGAAAATTTCAAGCCCGGCCTGGCCAATGACGAAGATATATTTTTTAAGAGGCGATTCTATTTTGGCGTGGAATGGAATGTGATAAAAGGTGGTTTTTTAGAATCGCGCACCAAAGCCAATCAGTTGGAAAAAGAATATTTTCTGAAAGATATAGATGCCAAAAAACGCGCCGATGCTGAAAATTATCGCTTTATCTTCAATTACATCAATTATATCTTTAACAAACAAAAAATTGATGTTCTAAAAGAACGCTACAATTTGATAGCTCAACAACTTCAATTTACCAACGAACTCTACCATTTACGTTATGTTGGCTGGGAAAAAGTATTGCATATTCGCGCCAAATTGGAAGATCTGAACCAACAAATTGCTCAATTGGAAAATTTCAATCAACATATTCCAAACAATATTCCCGATTCCTTATTAAACAGTAAATACTCTGCCGAAAACCTTCCTTTGGTGGATGTGGATTTGAACAAGTTGATGCAAATTTATCATTCGAATGAAACAACAGATACCATTGCTTCCATCAAGCTCGCCATGTTTGCCGATGGCATGAAATGGTGGCAAGATTTTGCAGTGCGGCCTTATTTGCGTTACAATTTATACGTCGATCCATTGAATCAGAGTAGAACCTTTGCTGCCGGTGGTATTTCGGTAAACGTACCTCTTCGTTTTAAAAACAAGGAGAGTCTGGTGGCAGCCCAAGAAGCTATTTATTTGGCCGAAGGGCAATCTGTGTTTCAATCGGGCGACAACGAATTGGTAAATCATTATGCCGAGTTTGCGTTCAAACTAAAGCAAATAAAAGAGTTTTATTACAAAAAACTTTTTGCCGACGAGTTGATCCGCAAAGAAATGGTGAAGAAAGATTTTCAAGATATTGGATTCAATCCTATTTTCACCTTGGGGCTGATTGATGATAAAAAAAATATAGAAGCCGAAATCGTCGATTTGAAAAAACGGTTGTACATTCAATTGGTTCAGATGGCTTTTTATTTGGATAAAAAATCGCCCATGGATTTTGTTGAAATTGTAAACCCGCGCGATTTTACTTCCCGTTATTCTACTGCTGTTCAGGTATTTGTTGATAAGTTGAGTTTTGATGAAATGAATACCTCCGATTTGGTTAACTATTTATGGAAAAACGAATTTCGAGATGTGGTGATAGAGATTGATTCGTGGAATTTGGGACCAAAATTCAACGACTTGCTCGAAAAAGCCACACGCGACCATATTTATTTTACTTTAAATATGAAGATTCCGAAAGGTCAGATTTATCCAAACGTGAATGCCGACTTGGCAGAAATAGCCGTAATCAACAATCCATACATAAAAGGATTGCATTACAGCCTGCTGATGATTACGGATCCAACTCAAGCCAAAGAGATTCAAGAAGTGAATTTTTCCGATTGGCTCGATGGCATTGATCTAAGCCAGAAACCTAAAAATATTCGCTTAAGCATAAGTATAGCCGATGATCTTCCAATCAATATATTGAACAAGGTATATTCAAAATTCGATTTGGTTTTTGTACCTTCCGATGGAGCTCCGAACCGTCAAAAGTTGGAAGAAAAGCTCATTCAAGAACTTGCCTTAGGCAAAGAAAAACTAACAGTAATCCTAAACGGAAGCGATTTTTCCGATCGTTTGCATTTGGAAAACTATATGACAAATCTAAAACAAGAAACGGGCGTATCGAATTTTGCTTTCTCCAATGTAAAAAATATGATTTTGGCCGATTTGCGTACCTACGAAATGAGCGAAAAAAATGCCCTTACGGAAGAAGGGATTATGGAAGCATTTCGCAATCAAATTTTTTCCGACGACGCCAAGAATAAAGCTATCTTGCAAGCCAAGCTTGATACCATTGCCCTCACCGTAAAAGAAAATATGGACAATGTGAATCAGGCGAACACCCAAACGATACAAATAAACATCAACGACAATCGCACACCAATCACAAAAAAGGCAAGCGATCGTTCGGTACAAAGCACTAAAATCAATGGCAACAAAGTTTGGCAAATTCAGATTGCTGCTTCAAAGGTAAGTTTGTCGAATCAGTTTTTAAGCGAAAAATTCAAAGTAAACGAACCAATTGCAAACTATCAGGTTGACGGATATATAAAATACACCATAGGAAATTTTAAATCACTAGCTGCAGCAAAAGCGGCTTTAAATACATATAAAACGAATTCAGGGAATTCGGGAGCGTTTTTGGTAAGCTATGAATAAAAAAAATAATCTGCATGAAGCCATTTAAATTTAAATCGAAAGCAACGGTACTTCGAGGAGTTAAAGAGGATAAGTCGCCCAAAAAAACCAATTGGGATCGGGTTATTTATTTAATTCTCTTCTTACTCATTTTCGTATCCTTATTGTTTTATACTTTACAGAAAAATATTTTTGTAAACGTTGATGGTCAAATTATTACGGAACGTTTTACCGTTAACTTTCCGGAAGACATCATTGTAGAAAGGTATTTTTACAAAGAAGGAGACACCATCGAAAAGGGCGATACCTTGTTTTATTACAAATACAATTTAAATCAAGACGATGGCGATGGTGGAGGAATTTCGGTGGCTGTTGGCGGCTCAAATAATTCCAATAATTCTGATTGGTATTTAAAAGAACGCATTCAAACTCAAAAAAATATTAGCATAAAGATAATTGAAATTCAGGAAATTGACGACAATGTAAAGCGAATTTTATCCGACTTGGAGCGACTTAAAAAGGAAGTTTATTTAGATGTATATCCAAAATTAGAATTACAAGCCGCTCAATTAAAGTTGAAATCTTATCAAGTGGATCGCAATAAGATGGAAGAAGAGGTGGTTTATTTGCGTAAATATTTGGCCTTGTTAAACGCAGCCGAATATCAATCGACACGTCCAAATGTTGTGGCCAACAGTGTTGGCGGCGGTGATGGAAATGTGATTCGTTGGGCTTATTATCAATCACCAGTAGGTGGAATTATTAGTAAAATAAGCAGTGAACCAAAGGAAACAAGTTATAAGAAAGATGTTGTCATGTATCTGTCAAATACCGACAAAATGTTTATTTTTGCTTTTATCGATCAAGGAAACATTGGCTATTTTGAAGAAGGAGAAACCCTTCAGCTCGACTTTCCGGATGGAACTGTTAGTGACGGAATGATTCATAGTTTTTACTTAAATACAGAAGAATTACCCCTCGAATTTAAGAAGCCGAAAGAAAGAGATAAACGGACTGTTGTAGCAAAAATTGTCCCTACATCTGAACAAGAATTAGAACATTGGAAAAAGTACTATATGTACGAAGTAAGGATTAGTAAAACAAAGTTTCAATAACGAATTGAGCTCTTAGAGCTTCGAGAATACGAATCAACATGGCAATCACTCAATTTGGAAAAAGGGTTCAGACACAAGGCGATAAAGAAATTTATTTCATTTCCGATTATCGAGAATTGGATATAAAGAAAGTCGTTATCAGCGATGGACTTATCCTTGATTATGCCGATAAGGAAGCTTGCTTTACATTTCTGAAACTTATTCGTTCGTCGTTTATCGAATCCATCTATTTAGTTCCAGTTTTCATCCTTTCATTGAATGATGACGTGGACGATTTTACACGAAATTTAAGCGATGGTGTGGTAAAAAGTCTGCAAGAAGAATCGTTCGAAGGTAGTTTTAATGTCATTTATCAACGCATTCGTCAACTGCAAACATCCGATACAAACGATTTGGTCATTCGAATTCAAAATAAAGTACTTCGTTATTATTATACTCGCCAAAGACGAATGGCACCTATTACTTCGGTGAAAGCGCATACCGGTTATACCTATCCTCTTTTAGGTTTGCATTATCAGAATGCCAATACGCAAGATATGTTTAAACTTATCGACGAGCTGGAAGCAAAGGAATACATTCGGCCACGCTATGAAGATATCGTCCACTTATGTGGTAATTGCTATTCTGCTTTTTTGAATTACCGCGAAGTTTGTTCAAAATGCAATTCTACCGATTTGTTTATGGAGAATCTGATTCATCACTTTGTCTGCGCTAAAGTAGCGCCTGAAAGCGATTTTATCAGCGGGAATCAAATGATTTGCCCTAAATGCAATAAACTACTCCATCATATAGGCGTCGATTACGACAAGCCATCGTTGGTCTATACTTGCAATAATTGCGGACATCATTCGCAAGAATCGGTGATGGAAGCGGCTTGTTTTAATTGCAATACCGTTCAGAATGTAGATGCACTCATCGAACGGAAAATAAACAATTATGAGTTGACTGTCATTGGCGAAGAAGCTGCTATGGGCGGGCTAGCTCCCGAAGAACGCCGAGAAGCCGAATTCCCGGGATTTGTTGGGTTTAGTACGTTCAATATTTTCTTGAAATATGAAATAGAACGCATAAAATCGACCGGAAAAGCATCTGCTATTGGCGTATTGAGTTTGAAAGCTCCATCCACGATGGCTAATAATCTTGGAATAAAATATCAAAATGTAATTTTAGAAATAGCCGATTTTATCAAAAATGCAACGCTGGCAACCGATATATTGTCGTTTATCAACAACAATACTTTCTTGATCGTATCGCCTGATAATGATAAACTTAGATTAGAATCTACACTCGGTAATATTCAGAAATCTGTTCAAAAACTTTTGGACAGCAATATAGAAGATGCCAATATTACAGTCAAAATAAAAGCAAGTACAATCGACAATTCCAAGGGACACAATGAATTGATTAATGATATATTAACCACCAATCCGGGGGCATAATGATTTATACTTTTTGGGATGATTTTTTTTGGTATTGGTATTCCAATGGTTTCGAAAAAGTATTTTATATTTTTTGGTATTTCTTTTTGTTGGAAGCACCCCGTTTTCTGGTGATGGATTTGGTGGTCATGTTTGTTTATTATCGCACGAGAAATAAAAAAGCGGCCATTTATGAAGAAGCTCGCCAAAAACTGTGGTTCGAAAATCCGCTGGTTTCTTTGATTGCTCCCGGAAAAAATGAAGGCGAACATATCTATAAACTAGTCGATTCGATCAATAAACAAAGCTATCAAAACATCGAAATTATCATTATCGACGATGGGTCCGACGACGATACGGCTGTAATATGCCGAAGCCTTTTGAAAAACGGTTTTATCGATGTTTTTCTCCGCAATGATGAAAGAGGTGGAAAAGCCAGCGCGGCAAATCTGGCTTTGCGCTATGCCAAAGGAAAATTTGTTGTTCACCTCGATGCCGACACTTCCTTTGATGAAAAAGCGATCGAAAATATTATTATTCCTTTTTATGTAGATAGCAATGTAGGAGCAGTGGGCGGAAACATAAAAGCACGAAATCAAGATTATAATATTTCTACCAGTTTGCAGGCCATCGAATATTTACAAACAATCGCTGTTGGTCGAGTTGTTACGTCTTATCTGGGCATCTACAAAATCATTTCCGGAGCATTTGGGGCTTTTCGCAAAGACATTATCGATCGAATTGGCGGCTGGGATATTGGCCCCGGATTGGACGGCGATATTACTGTAAAAATCCGAAAAATGGGTTATACAATCGCTTTCGAACCCACCGCTGTGGCTTTGACAAATGTTCCAAATAGTTTCAAAAAATTGTCGAATCAACGTTTGCGATGGAACAAATCTTTGATTCGATTCCGTTTTCGTAAACACTCGGATATTTTCAAACCTCAGGCATCTTTCAATTTTTCTAATTTTTTTGCTTTTTTCGAGAATATTTTCTTCAATTTGATTTTGGATGTTATTTGGTTTTTCTATATCATCCAGATCATTATTGTGAATGTGGATTATTTGGCTTTCATCATTCCACTTAAGATTATGATTTATGGTGCTGCCAGTTTTATTCAATTTTTGGTGGTTTTGTCTATGTCGGAAAGGTGGAAAACAGAAGCGAAACTCATTATTTACATTCCGTTGATGATGGTATACAATGGGTATTATATGCGTGTAATACGAACGATGGCTTATATAAAAGAAATATTCTTTTATTCTTCATACAAAGATCCATGGAATCCGGCCAAGTCGAGTTTAAAAGCCAAAGAATACGGATTGTAAGCCCTTACATAAAAAAAGCATCCGCCAACCAACGGATGCTTTCTATTAAATAGCTGAATCTCTTTAGGCCAAAGGGAGTGTAACTCTAACCAGCGTTTCCATTCCCAAGGTCGATTTTATGAGCATATTGCCACCAAAAAGCAGTAGGATGCTTTTGGAGTTTATCAATCCAAGTCCTACGCCTGAATTTTCGTTCAAATCTTGATTGAATTTTTGAAACGCGCCAATTCGGCTGATCTGACTTGAGGTCATTCCCATTCCTTCATCGCGAATAGTAAGAACATAGTGGTTGTCTTCAATTCCGCCCATAACACGGATTACCGAACGTTTTGGTGAGAAATTAAGAGCGTTTTCTATCAATTCATTCACAATTTCGAGGTAATATTTTGAAGGTATTTTTACGCTTGCATTTTCCAAATTGATCAGAATATCGTCTTGGCGTTTCTTATTTACTGCCATTTCATCTACAATGTTTTGAGTCAGTGTTTTAATGTCGGTTGTTTTTTCGTTGCTCAGCAATGCTAAACTGTCTTGATCGAAGACCAACGACTGCAACTGATAAAACATAAACGACTTTTTTACTACTGTATTCAGTTTCGTTCCGGCTTTGTGAATAAGGCTCGAAAATTCGGCCATTTCAAATTTTTCCATGCTGCTGTATTCTGTCATGAGCATTTTCGAAAAGCCAAGAATGGCGCGCAAGGGTTCGGCAATGACTTGCGTAATGGGAGCTCCAAGGTTTTTGGTGAGTTCGTTCAGCTTTTTTTCGCTTTCTTCCTTAAATTCGGCGGCGCGCTTCAGCCTGATAGAAACAGCATTGAGCAAATCATCCACAGTGAAAGGTTTGGTAATATAATCATCGGCGCCCAATTCCATGCCTAAGCGTTGGTTTTCGCGGGTGTTTTTAGCCGTCAGGAAAATGAATGGAACCGTAGATGTTACAAGCTCTTTACGCATAAATGTCAAGACTTCGTATCCATCCATTCCGGGCATCATAATATCGCAAAGCACCAAGTCGGGTTGAATGTTTCGGGATATTTCCAGACCTGATTTGCCGTTTTCGGCGGCAAAAACTTCGTAGTTCTCGGCTTCCAAAATTTCGCAAATATTCTCGCGAACATTTTGCGTATCTTCAATTACTAATATTTTTTTCATCTGTATTCTTTTTATTGCGCTTTACGAATGCTTTATTATCTTTCAAATGTATTAAAAATTCCTTAAAAAAAGTGCTGTAAACCTACATTATAATGATTTAATTTAAGGAACGTGCGTAATCTTTCAATTGATTCATGAAGTCCATTTTTTTGCGAACCGAAACTTCCAATTCATCGCCTGTTGCCAATACTACATAGCCGCCTTTTCCTTTGATATACTGCACGATGTAGCGCATATTAATCAAGTGTTTGCTATGAATTCTGAAAAAATGCAAATCGCCAAGTAATTTTTCGTAGTTGTTCAATGATTTGGAAGCCATGTATTTAGTTCCATCAACCATGTGAAAAATGGTATATACATCGCTGGCTTCGCAGCGTTTGATGTCTTCGATTTTAATTATATCTAAGCCCTCGGTAGTTGGAATAATCAGTTTAGGCTCTTTGATCGAATGTTGGATGGAAGGTTTTTTTTGAATTTCACGGTCTTCGTTCACGCTTAGGCGACAAAGAGCTTCGCTAACTTCTGAAGCATCAATGGGTTTTTTTAAATAATGAAGCGCCGAATATTCAAAAGCTTTCATGGCAAATTGGTCGTGAGAGCTGATGAAAATAGTTTGAAACTTGGTGTGAGTAACAGAATCCAATATTTTGAATCCGTCTCCATCGGGAAATTCGATATCTAAAAAAACCAAGTCCGGCTGCAAGCTGTCAATCATTTCGATGCTTTGTTCAACTGTTTGAGCTTGACCGATTACTTGAATGTTTGGGAACTGTTTTTCCAATAAGTGAGCCAGCAAAATAAGAATTTGCCGATCATCGTCTAAGAGGAGTGTTTTAATTTTAGTAGGCATGCTTTAATTTTAAACTAAAATAAACAATTTTATCTAAACAAACTGATTATTATTTAATTTGAGTCTGTTTTTTTTAAAATAATTCGTCGAATGTTGGAACATTTGGCAAATATTTAAAACTGAGATTGTCATAATCAAGTTTGCATACATAATGATTCAATCCGTTGGTAACAATCAGATAATCAATTTTTAGCACCATATTGTAGCGTGCAATCTGATCAAAAGTAGATTGATCAATTTTTACATGACTGGCTTTGCATTCTACGGCCAAAATTGCTTTTCCTTCGGGCGAAAACGCTAGGATATCAATCCTTTTTTTTAGGCCATTCAAGTTGAGCGAATATTCCAAAGCCATCAATCCTTTTGGAAAGTTTCTTTCGCTAACCAAATAGTGAGCAAAATGCTGGCGAACCCATTCTTCGGGTGTTAAGGAAACGAATCTTTTTCTGAAATCGTCAAAAATTTCTTGTCTTGAATTTTGAAAGCGTAGCTTTAATTTGCAGTCGGGCAAATTTAATCTTTCCATTACTTTGGTCATAATTGCTGGTAAAAGTAAAGAAAATGGTTAAAAACCGTATATTTGTTTCGAATTAATTTCGGTGAAAAAATCTCATTCAATGAAAAGCTAAGCCATCACAAAAAAAACAACTATGAAGACAAAAAGCGAAATAGTAAAAAACTGGTTGACACGCTACACAGGTTTGGAGCTTGATGAATTTGGCGAATATATTTTGCTTACCAATTTTCAGAATTATGTAGATCTTTTTATCGAAAAATACGATGCCAAATTCTCGGGACGTGATGTGCCAATGCCTTCGGCCACTGCCAACGACATCACGATTATCAACTTTAGCATGGGAAGCCCCAATGCGGCTACTGTTGTAGATCTTTTAAGTGCCATTTCACCAAAAGCATGTTTGTTTTTAGGAAAATGTGGTGGCTTGAAAAAAAAGAACAAACTGGGCGATTTCATTCTTCCCATTGCCGCTATTCGGGGCGATGGAACCAGCGATGATTATTTTCCGCCCGAAATTCCGGCTCTGCCCGCTTTTAGTTTGCAAAGAGCCTTGTCAAGTATAATTCGATCAAGAGGATTGGATTATTGGACAGGCACGGTTTACACTACCAACCGAAGAGTTTGGGAACACGACGAAGAGTTCAAAGAGTATTTGCGAAAAACAAGAGCCATGGCCATTGAAATGGAAACGGCTACCATTTTTACGGTAGGATTTCACAATGGCATACCAACAGGCGCATTGCTCTTGGTGAGCGACCAGCCTATGATTGCAGGCGGAGTGAAGACATCGAAAAGTGATGAAAAAGTAACCAAAAATTTTTCCAAGACCCATTTGGAGATTGGAATTGATGCTTTGCTAGAATTGAAAAATAAAGGTTTAGCTATTAAGCATTTGCGTTTTTAATCTCAAACTTTTATGCCGGAACAAAAATTTGACGAAGTAATTCAGGATTTAAAGAAAAAAATTTATCACCCGGTTTATTTATTTTCCGGCGAAGAGGCTTTTTTTATCGATGAATTGGTGGATTATTTGGAAGAAAAAGTACTGAGTAACTCGGAAAAAGAATTTAATCAAACGGTGGTTTATGGATTGGATTCCAATGTCTTTGATATCATTGGAATGGCAAAACGTTTTCCTATGATGTCGAATTATCAGCTCATTGTTGTAAAAGAAGCACAAAACCTAGAGGGCATCGAAAATTTGGTAGATTATTTAAAGAGTCCACTCAAATCAACGATTTTGGTCTTGGCATACAAACACAAATCCATCGACAAACGCACTGTTCTCTTTAAGCAAATCAAGGAAAGCGGTGTTGTATTTGTTTCTGCCAAATTGTGGGACAATCAAATAGCGAGCTGGATTGAAAAACGAATTGCTACGATGGGATTTTCCATCAATTCGAACGAAAGTGAATTGCTAGCCAATTATCTGGGAGCCGACTTGGCGAAAATTGATAATGAATTGAAGAAAATGGCTCTGAATATCGCTCCCGGATCAAAAATTACAGATTCGATGATTGAGGATAATGTGGGTATCAGCAAGGAATACAATATATTTGAACTCAATTATGCATTGGCAAAGCGCGATGTTTTAAGAGCGAACAGAATTGTTACTTATTTTGCCGCAAATTCCAAAGAGATAAACATTTTTGGAGTGCTGCCCAATTTGCATAATTTCTTTTTCAGAACTTTGGTCTATGCTCAGATAAAAGAATTAGAACCCAACAAAATAGCTTCTATCCTCAATATCAAACCGAGCCAATTGGTCTACTATCAACTAGCATTTCGGAATTATAAAATGCGGAAATTGGTTTTTATCATTCACGAAATAAAAATGTACGATCTAAAAGCAAAAGGTTTAGGCAATTCAACTACCAATGCAGGAGAGTTGCTTCGCGAATTGATCTTTAAAATATTACATGATTGAAAAAGGCAATTATTATAAATAAACGGCCATTTTATCTATCAAACTTGCGCCCAATATTGGTTTGGTGATGTAATCGTCGCAGCCCGAATCAAAAACTTTTTGATAGTCCGAATTCAATGCATACGCAGTTTGTGCAATTACAGGCATCGAAGGTTTTATTTTTTTGATTTCTGTGGTGGCTTCATAACCATCCACAATGGGCATCCGGATATCCATTAATACAATATCAATAGACGGGTTTTTGGAGCATATTTCTATGGCTTCTTGGCCATCTTTTGCCCACAATACATTTATTTTTGTTTTCCTGAGATATGTTTTTAGGAAAAGAAAATTGTCGCTAACATCTTCTGCAATGAGAACCGTTTTGTCCGACCAATCTTGATGTGAAATTGAAATGCCCATACTATTTAATTTATCGTTATTTCTGAAATAAACTTTCGTTTAAAGAGGTTAGCTAAAATAGAAAAAATATATTAATACACAAAGACTAAATTTCCCAAATCATGTAAATTATTCCTTGTGATACACATATGCATTTGCTTGAGCTATTGGTGTAACCAAAATATCGTTGATACAAACGTGCTCAGGAAGTGTAGTGGTGTAAAAAGTAATGTCGGCTATGTCTTTGGCAGATAATGGTTTATATCCTTTGTAAAAGGCATTTGCTGCTTCGGCATTGCCTTTTAACCGAACCAACGAGAACTCGGTTTCTACTGCTCCCGGAGCAATTTGAGTTACTTTTATTCCATGGCTTACCAAATCAATGCGCATTCCTTCTGTGATAGAATGAACAGCGGCTTTGGTTCCACAATATACATTTCCGTTGGGATAGACTTGTCGGCCGGCAATGGATCCAATATTGATGATATGTCCTTTTTTTCGGGCTTTCATAAATGGAACAATGGCTCTTGACAGATATAGTAAACCTTTTATGTTGGTGTCGATCATGCGTTCCCAATCGTCGTAAACGCCTTCGTG
Source organism: Draconibacterium orientale (assembly GCA_020718315.1). GTDB lineage: Bacteria > Bacteroidota > Bacteroidia > Bacteroidales > UBA12170 > UBA12170. Next base: position 3,516 of record DYSK01000040.1, on the reverse strand, counting down.
AATTGGGCTCACTCCAACTGCCAATCCTGCATTATTGATCAAAATATCGATGGCTTGCCAGTTTTCAGGAATTTTTTTTACGCCATTTTCAACTTCTGTAAGTTCTCTAATATCAAAGTTCAAGGTGAGCACTTCTATTTGAAATTTGCCAATTAGGTCGTTTTTTAATTTTTCTAAACGATCTTTTCTTCTTCCTGTAAGGATAAGATTGTAGTTGTTTTCGGCAAATTTCCACGCCAAAGCTTCTCCAATTCCGGCAGTGGCTCCGCTAATTAATACTATTTTGTTCATGCTGCTTGATTAAATATTGGGTTTATGCAATTTCCAGCGCAATTTCCATCATATCGGTAAAAGCATGCTGGCGTTCTTCGGCTGTGCATTTTTCTCCGCTTAAAATATGATCGCTTACCGTTAAAATTGTGAGTGCTTTTCGTTTGTACTTGGCTGCTAAAGTGTATAAGGCGGCACTTTCCATTTCTACGGCCAAAAGTCCAAAGTCTTTCCATTTCCGAAAAGGATCGGCCAAATAATCATCGTTATAGAAAATATCAGAAGTAAGAATATTACCAACTTTTACTTTTTTTCCTACGCTCACTGCATAGTTGTAGGCTTGCAAGAGCAAATCGAAATCGGCAATGGGCGCATAATCCATCCCATCAAACCGGAGTTTGTTTAAACTAGAATCGGTAGAAGCAGCCATTCCCAATATCACATCCTGCAATTGAATATCGTTTTGCAAAGCGCCACACGTGCCCACACGCATCAATTTTTGAACGTCGTATTCTCTAATCAGCTCATTGGTATAAATGGAAATGGACGGTACACCCATTCCTGTTCCCTGAACCGAAATTCGTTTTCCTTTGTAATTTCCGGTAAATCCCAACATTCCTCTCACATTGTTGTACTGTGTTACATTTGTCAGGAAAGTATCGGCGATAAATTTTGCGCGTAATGGATCGCCGGGTAGTAAAACAGTTTCTGCAATTTCTCCTTTTTTTGCGCCTATGTGTATGCTCATATTATTTAGTCTTGTATAGGTTTAAGATTTAGAATTTCTTCAGCAAATTTAAACGTTTCGAAACGAACAACATCATAATTTTTTGATTTTATGCCCGAAGCAAATGGATGAACGCCAACTTCAGCAAAAGCATGTTCTCTTTTTATCTCATTGGGTGTGCTTATTTCGCTAAACATTTCCTGCATGGCGCTTACTTTTACTGTTGGGTCGTTTTCTTGTTCATTCTTATAGTAATAGCCTAAAAATACCGCCGAATAAATTTTTTCGAACGTACTTTTTTTCATGGTGTGGGCAACCAAACTTTGCAAATTGGCCACAGCTTCAATGCGATAGGACGATTGCCAATATTTCTGAACTTCGGGTTCGTCGTCATAGACCAATTTTTCGCCGGCGATCATTTTTCCAATATTTACACCCCAAGGAAGTGTGAGGATTTGCGCGCTATTGTCTTTGAGTTCGATATTGGGCGAATATAAGATTTGAGCAAAAATTTCAGGATTATCGGCCGCCAAGAGCAGCGAAAGTGTTCCACCCGTAGAAGTGCTCATAATGATCACTTTATCGCCCAATTGCCGTGCAATGCTTAGTGCGTCTTTGGCCGATTGAATCAACTTATCCGGACTTAAATCCAATAAATTATTCGGAGTATCCACGCCATGACCATACAAACGAGGAATGTAGGTATTCATTCCGTATCGCTGCCCAAACTCGTAATTGATTGGAAAACCTTCTTTTGGACTGGCCGAAAAACCATGTAAATACAATAAAACGTATTCTGTTCGTGAAATACTGTCCGGATGTGCCCACAAAATTCTAGATTCATTGTCTGGTTTTAGAAACGGAATCTGTGCTTCGGCCTCTTTGATTTGTATTTCCAAATCACTCAATGAAATAGTTTGTTCTGTTTGTGCAACAAACCCATCTATACTGGGTTTTTCTACTTTTGGTCCGGCAAAAAATGCAATGAGTACCAGAACAAAAAGAATAAGGAAGATTTTTGTGACTTTTGATTTCATTTTCGAATAATTTAAATTGATAATCAATAAATTGTGCTCTGTATTTTGTTAGTTTCTTCTCGAAACCATCAACCAAAACAAGAATAAGCCCTTCAAAGTGACAAAAAAAATTTGACGTAGTCAAAACCTTTTGCGTATTTAAATTCAAAGAAGACGAATCATCGTTTGATTTTTCTGCAATATACAACAAATTGTGAAAAAATAAATTAGTCGAAACTATACTTGTTTATTGTCGTGCTTTCGTTATTTTTGCATGAACTGAATGTGAAAAATGAAAGTTGAAGCCTTTATTCCCTGTTTTATTGATCAGTTTTTTCCTGAAACGGGAAAAAATATGATTAAACTCCTCGAAAACTTAGGATGTGATGTGAACTACAATCCCAATCAAACCTGCTGTGGCCAAATGGCATTTAATAGCGGATTTTGGGACGAAGCAAAGGCGCTTGGCGAGAAATTTATCAAAGATTTTGATGGAAATCATTACGTTGTAAGCCCATCGGCAAGTTGTACCGGAATGGTGAAAAAACAATATCCCAAACTTTTTCACAATTCTTCCTTGCACAACGAATCCAAACATTTGCAAAGTTCTATCTTTGAGTTGACCGATTTTTTGGTGAATGTTTTAAACAGAACGGATGTAGGAGCAGAGTTCAATCATAAAGTAACTTACCACGAATCGTGTGCTTCAAAAAGAGAATATGGCTTAACCAATCAACCACGATTGCTATTAAGCAAAGTGAAAGGATTGGAACTGATCGAAATGGAAGAAGCCGATAGCTGTTGCGGATTTGGTGGAACTTTTTCGATGAAATTTGAAGGGATTTCTACCGCGATGGCTCAACAAAAAGTTGAACGCGCTTTGGCTACCGGTGCCGAATATTTGGTTTCTACCGATTCCAGTTGTTTGATGCACATCGATGGCTATATCCAAAAACACAAACTGCCTTTAAAATGCATTCATATTGTCGATATTTTGGCGGCAAATCTTACCTAAGTATCTTTGAATGAATAAAATAGAAAGGTTTAAAGCCGTTGTTGATTGGTTTGAAAAAAACGTGCCCATTGCTGAAACTGAGTTGCATTATTCGAATGCCTATGAACTTTTGGTGGCTGTAATCCTTTCGGCACAATGTACGGATAAAAGAGTTAATCAAATAACACCGGCTTTTTTTAATCGTTTTCGCGATGAAATAAGCCTTTCAGCAGCAAGCTTCGACGAGGTATTCGACCGCATTCGAACGTGTTCCTATCCAAACAATAAAGCCAAGCATTTGGTAGGAATGGCCAATGTATTGCATCATCAATTTAAAGGCGAAGTACCTTCTACACTCGAAGATTTGCAAAAAATGCCGGGCGTAGGGCGGAAAACAGCAAATGTAATTCTTTCGGTCGTTTTTAATAAACCTGCCATGGCAGTCGATACGCACGTTTTTCGGGTTTCGGCTCGATTGGGTTTAAGCACAGATTCCAAAACACCTCTTG
>DYSK01000039.1 GCA_020718315.1 Draconibacterium orientale | reverse complement strand
CCTGGAGAGACTCGAACCCCCAACCTTCTGATCCGTAGTCAGATGCACTATCCATTATGCTACAGGTCCATTTGCAACCTCATGTTGCGGCTGCAAAAGTACATAATCTTTCAAAAAAAAGAAAGCTTTCTTTTAAAATATTCAGCTCTTTTTTTTCAGCTCCTCCAATTCATCTTCGTCGCCGAGTAAAAGACCAATATTTCTAGTTTCCGGCTTTTCATCGAGCACTATTTTCAATGCCATTGTCAAAGGCACGGAAATTAACATGCCAACTGTTCCAAGAATCCATCCCCAAATAATCAAAGAGATAAATACTACAAACGAAGATAGACCTAAACTTTTTCCCATCCATTTAGGTTCTAAAACATTTCCAATTATAAAATTTACAGCAATATATAGCACAAGACTTCCCATCGCGGCAAATAAAGGCAATTGCAAAAAAGCCAGCAAAACGGCAGGCCCAGCGGCTATAACGGAGCCAATATTCGGAATAAAATTCAAAAGAAAAGCCAAAATACCCCAAAGGACAGGAAAATCAAGACCTAAAATAGCCAATCCAAGACTAATAAAAATCCCGGTAGCCAAACTCGTTAATATTTTTATTCCGAAATATTTTTTCAAACCTGTCACAATCCTATCCATACTTGAAAGAGATGCAGGCGAAATGTAGGTCAATTTATTTTTAAAACTCGTTACTTCGAGCAACATGAAAACAAAGATAAGTACAACCAGAATTGAATTGCTGACCAGATAACTAATGCCGGAAAAAACATTTCCAGCCCAAGAAAAAACTTGGCTAGGATTAAGTTGTTTGAAAACATCAAAATCTTTGTCCAAAAATCCATTATAGACTAATATGGATTGCAAATCGACCCATACAGATTCCATACGATCTTGATAATGGGGAAGTGTTGTCAAAAAACCATTTAAAGAAGATCCAACCAACAACACAATGACCATAGTGATGAGCCAAAGACCAACTAATATAATTAAAACAACCAGCGGTTCGCGCAAGCCTTTTTTCTTCAACCAATCGAAAGGAGCCAAAGAAATTGCAGTGAGTAAGACCGCCAATAAAAAAAGAGTTACCATTTGGGCTGCCATTTTCAAACCGGCAATTAAAATGACCGAAGAAGCCAAAATTATCCAAATTTTAAGTCCACCTAAAGAACCTATGCGATTCGAATCATTCATAATGAAGTATTTTTAGAATTCGTAAATTTAGAAAAATAAACAAACTGCCATTGATGCAGCTAAAAAATTAAAACAAAACAATCTCGGCTGCAAAATGAAAATAATGTAAATTTGTAATTCAGTAATTGAATAATTTAAACAAATCAACTTGCACTTGATAAAACAATACATACATCGGCAAATTTTAAATCGTGCCTATCTGCAAACCCGCAGGAAAGTACAAATGCTGAATATGGACTCCATTCATTCCATCGGAATTCTCACAAACCCCGGAAACTCAAAGGAACTGAATGAATACGAGCAAGTTGTTCAACTTTTTCAGGACATTAAAAAAAAAGTATTCCCTTACATCTATATCGACAAAAAAGCCGAAATCATTTTATCGGCCGATAAAAAGGACAACCTTGTGTTTTTGACAAAAGCCAATTTCAATTGGCTTGGCAAACCTAAGGCCGAAGATGAGTTGCTCGAATTCCAGAACAAAGAATTTGATATTTTGATCGATCTGAGTTTTTCTCCCGTTTTTGGTCTTCAATATTTGTTTGTTGCCTCCAGGGCACTTCTAAAAATTAGTCCAATCGCTGCATTTGGTGAATCATATTCAGATTTTACCTTGTCTATTCCTGCTGAGGAAGGAAAAGATTTTTTCGTAAAAGAAATAATTCGTTATTTACAAATAATTAATAAAACCAAAAAATGATAAATTCAAAATTTTTCGGAGCTGGCGTTGCCCTTACAACTCCTTTCCATAAATACGGAACTGTTGATTTCACCTCGCTTGGCGCCTTAGTTGAACATGTTATCACTGGTGGAATTGATTATATAGTTGCCCTAGGAACAACTTCCGAAGCAGCCACGCTCACCGAAGACGAACGCAAAGCCGTTCTCGATTTTATTATTGAATATACAAACAAAAGAGTGCCTATTGTTGTTGGAATTGGCGGTAACAATACGCAACAATTGATCGAAACCTTTAAACATTTTGATTTTGAAGGAATCGATGCCATTCTTTCGGTTACGCCCTATTACAATAAACCCAATCAAAAAGGGCTGTACTATCATTACAAATCCTTGGCAAGTATTTCGCCATTGCCAATGATTTTGTACAATGTTCCGGGACGCACAGCCGTAAATATGAGTGCCGAAACAACACTAAAACTTGCACACGAGTTCAGCAACATTATCGGAATCAAAGAAGCATCGGGAAATATGATGCAAATCATGAATATCTTAAAAGATAAACCAAAAAATTTTCTGACCATTTCAGGCGATGACTCGCTTACCGATTCAATAGTATCGCTTGGTGGAGCCGGTGTTATTAGTGTTGCGGCAAATGCATATCCTGCCGAATTTCATCATTTGGTAAAAGCCGGATTGAAAAAAGATTTTGAAAAAGCACATAAAATAAACAATTCTTTATTGGGATTTATGGAAGCAATCTTTGAGGATGGCAATCCAGGCGGAATAAAAGCCGCGCTGAGCGTGATGGGTATCATGAAAAACAATTTGCGCCTACCATTGGTCAAAGTCAATGTTCCCACTTTTAATAAAATAAAAACTTTTGTAGAAGAATATAAAAGCACTCTCAAACAATAGGTTTTGAGCCTAAAATTGAAATTTCGATGTTTACTAAAGCGAAAATATTTCTCAGCTTTTTGATTGTACTTTCTGGTTTTTCGATTGCTCAAGAAGCAGCTCAAATTGATCTGAACGAAGTGTTTGCAAACCGAGCCGAACAATATTTTCGCTTTTCACTCGAGTCGAAAGATCAAATTGAAAATCTATCGAAACTGATTTCGATTGATAAGGTGGAAGAAAAAACAGTGTTTGCCTACGCCAATCGCGCTGAATTTGAGGCTTTTCTTCAACAGAATATCCCCTATCAACTTCTAAATCCGCCCAATTATTTATTCGAAGCCGAAATGTACAACTCCGGCTTAAAACAAACCTACGCTTGGGATCAATATTTAAATTATACAGATTATATAAATCTGATGTATCAATTTGCCAGCAACTATCCTGCAATTTGTCAGGTTTTCAGTATAGGACAAAGTGTAAATGGACGCGAACTATTAGTTGCTAAAATTTCGGACAATATTTCGACCAAAGAAAACGAACCTCAATTTTTTTATTCAGGGCAAATTCATGGCGATGAGTTAGTCACCTCTATTTTAATGCTTCGACTCATCGATCATCTTACAGCCAACTATAATACTGACAATCAAGTAACCGAATTGGTAAATAATATTGAAATATGGATAAATCCGCTTGCCAATCCCGATGGCCTTTATGCAGGCGGAAACACAACAGTAGCTGGCGCCATACGCTACAATGCGAACAGTGTTGACTTGAACAGAAACTTTCCGGATCCGCAAGATGGAAGTCACCCCGACGGAAAAACCTGGCAAGTAGAAACACAAGCTTTTATGAACCTAGCAACGGCTCAAAATTTTGTGATGTCGGCAAATACACATGCCGGAGCAGCGGTAGTAAATTACCCTTGGGACACTTGGTACACGCGTCATGCCGATGACGATTGGTGGCAATTGGTTTCGTTCGAATATGCCAATACGGCTCAATATTATTCTCCCGCCGGATATATGGAAAGCTTTAACGACGGCATAACGAATGGATACGATTGGTACACCATTAGCGGCGGACGGCAAGATTATATGAATTATTTTCAAAATTGCCGAGAAGTAACCATCGAACAGTCCGTTCAGAAATTTCTTCCAGCAAGCGAATTGCCAGCGTATTGGGATTACAATCGGCAAGCCATGCTCAACTATCTACAACAAGTAACTTTTGGATTTAGAGGAAAAATAACCGATTTTGATTCCGGCTTGGCCATCGAAGCCAAAGTGGAAATCGAAAACCACGACAACAACAACTCTTTTGTATTCGCCAACTCACTTGGCAATTATTATCGACCGATTAAAGCCGGCACCTACAACTTAATTTTTTCTGCCGAAGGTTATCAATCCAAAACAATCCTAAACGAAAGCATTCTCGATTATCAGAGCAAAATAATTGACGTGGCACTCCAGAAATTAGACCTAAGCATCGATTCGCCCTATAAACCAATCATCGAATTTAGCAATCCTGTACAAAACTCGGTTTTGAGAATCATCAGCCCCGTACAAATTCATAAAATGACTGTCTTTTCGATTTTAGGCCAAGCCATTCAAACCGTTGAAAATGAAAATCAATTTGAACTTGTCTTAAACACCAAAAACCTTACGAGCGGTTTGTATATTTTTGTTCTTCAATTTTCGAACGGAAAAGCCAGCACACATCGCTTCCTAGTTCCCTGATTCAATGGTTAAATTTTCATAAAAGAACTTGATGTATTTTTGTGAATGCCGAAAATTATCTGAAATTAGCCAGCTCAACTACATAAAACGCACACTAGACAGCCGGCTCTAGTCAAAAAAATGGCCTAAAAATAATTGTTTAATAATTGACTGAAAAAATATACTTTTGCAAAATGTTTAAAACGCGCTTATCACTAATTACTTTTGTACTGATTCTTATAGGATTAAGTTCTTGCGGTCGTTTTCAAAAGCTTCTTAAAAGCAACGATTACGAAGAAAAATACGCCATGGCACTTGAGTTTTTCGAAAATGAAGAATACAACAAAACGCTACAGCTATTGGATCAAATCACCCCTATTTACAGAGGAACAGACAAAGCACAAAACATCGACTTTATGTACGCTCAATGTCATTATGGCCAAAAAGATTATATTTTGGCTGGCTATTATTTCAAGCGATTTTATCAAAGTTTTGGAAAATCCGATAAAGCCGAAGAAGCCTTGTTTTTGAGTGCTTATTCCAATTATATGGATTCACCGCGTTTTAGCCTCGATCAGGAAACCACTGTTAATGCCATTCAAGAACTAAAATTATTTATTTCTCGTTTTCCGAATAGTGAAAAAGTAGCCGAAGCAAAACAATTAATCGACGAATTAGAAAGCCGATTGGAGTACAAAGCTTTCCAAATGGCTAAACTATACCTCAAAATGAACGACTTCAAAGCGGCCATTTCTTCGTTTAGTGCATTTGTAAAACAATATCAAATGAGCGACTACCACGAAGAATCGATGTTTTTGATTGTTAAAGCCAACTACGAATACGCTTTAAACAGCATCGAAATGCGCCAAACTGAACGTTTTTCAGAAACGTCCGAAGCCTACGTTGATTTTGTTTCCCAATTCCCTGAAAGTAAATTTCTGAAAGAAGCCGACAAAATGAACAATGTAGCTAGTTCTTATATCACAAAACAAGTTGTTGAAATCAAATAAATAAATCGTCCCATGGATTATAAAAAAATTAAAACGGATACCGAAGCTGTTACTCGCAAATTGAAAGACTTTGATGTGGAAACAGGGAATATCTACGAAACTGTTGCCATCATTTCTCAAAGAGCCAATCAAATAAGTAAAGACATCAAAGAAGAATTGAATCGGAAGATTGAAGAATTTGCTACACCAAGCGACAATCTGGAAGAAATTTTTGAAAACAGAGAGCAAATTGAATTGGCCAAATTCTACGAAAAACTTCCTAAACCTACTTTAATAGCTATTCAAGAGTTTATGGATAAGAAAATCTATTACAAGAATCCGGCAAAAGAGATCACAGCTTAATAAACAGATTCATTTTTCAGAACTTCTTTTCGATCTGTTCGTATAGCAACAAAATCGTAAAGAAGTTTTTTGTTTTTTATTATGCAGCTAAAAGGAAAAAAAATACTAATCGGAGTTACTGCAAGCATTGCAGCCTATAAGATTCCTCATTTGGTTCGTCTTTTGAAAAAAGAAGGAGCCGATGTCCAAGTTATTATGACCGAAGCTTCGCGCGACTTTGTGAGTCAGCTCACCTTAGCCACACTCTCCGGTCGTCCGGCCTTTTATTTGCCTTTCAATCAAAATGATGGCAGTTGGAATAGCCATGTCGAATTTGGAATTTGGGCCGATTTGATGCTCATTGCCCCTTTGTCGGCAGCGAGCCTGAGCAAAATGGCGCACGGACATTCCGACAATCTTCTAACTACCACCTACCTTTCGGCCAAATGTCCCGTTCTCTTTGCTCCGGCAATGGATTTGGACATGTATGCCCATCCAAGCACACAAAAAAATATAGAAACGCTTATTTCTTATGGAAATACACTTATTGAAGCCCAAAGCGGCGAACTAGCAAGTGGACTTTGTGGTGCTGGACGTATGGAAGAACCAGAAAAAATGATGGAAATTATCCTGAAACATTTTAAAAAAAAAGCTGACTTTGCCGGAAAAAAAATACTGATTACCGCAGGTCCTACCTACGAAGCCATTGATCCCGTTCGATTTATTGGCAATTATTCGAGCGGAAAAATGGGTTATGCTTTGGCGCATGAATTTGCCTATCGCGGTGCTGAAGTTTTTTTGGTAAGTGGGCCGAGCTCCGAAAAAATTACACATCATGCTATTCATCGTATCGCGGTTCAATCGGCCCAACAAATGTTTGAAGCCTCCACAAACCTATTCGATCAGTCTGATATCGCCATTATGGCGGCAGCAGTTGCCGATTTCAAACCCAAAAATATTCCTTCCAAGAAGATAAAAAAAGAAGATGGCTTTACACATATCGAACTAGAACCAACAATCGATATCTTAAAAAATCTTGGTCTTCAAAAAAAGAAACAACTCCTCATAGGATTTGCTTTGGAAACCAATAATGAATTGGAAAATGCCCACAAAAAGCTCCAAAACAAAAATTGCGATGCAATTGTTTTAAATTCTATGCAAGATGCCGGAGCCGGCTTTCAACACAGTACAAACAAAATATCCATTATCGATAAATCCTTTATCAAGACCGATTTTCCCTTGAAACCAAAAGCCGAAGTGGCCCAAGATATTTGTGATTATGTTTTAAAACTAAGTCGATAATCCAACAGATTTAATTCAATAAACAATTTTTTGTAGCTATTTTTTGCTCGTCCGGCTTAAATTTTATGCTTATTTTAGTGCCAAAATAATTTTAACTCTCTGCAATCGTTTGTTTACAAAAACATCGATAATTATGGCAAAAAACAATTCCGTATTTCTACTTTTGGCACTTCTATTCTTGGCACTTGCGGCAAGAAGTCAAGAATTCAATTGTCAGGTACAAGTAAGTGCCCGACAAGTAGAAGGAACAGACAGAACCACATTCGAAACCCTTCAAAAGGCTTTGTATGAATTTGTGAATGCCAGAAAGTGGACCTCCTACTCCTACAAAACAGAAGAGCGAATCGAAGCCACACTTTTGTTGACGATCAACGAGCAAATTTCGACAGAAAAATTCCGTGGCCAGCTCAATCTGGTTCTAAAACGACCTGTTTACAAAAGTAATTTCAACACTACTTTGTTCAATTATGTCGATAAAAACATAGAATTTACCTATGTTGAAAACGAACCGCTTGAATTTAACGACAATGCATTCAACAACAATCTAACGGGAATAATTGCCTTTTATATCAATCTATTTTTAGGACTCGATGCAGATTCATTCAGTCCGCTGGGTGGAACCGCTTATTTCCAGCAAGCCCAAGCCATTGTTCAAAATGCGCAAAGCAGAGCAGAAACAGGATGGAAATCGTACGAAAATCAAAAAAATCGCTATTGGCTGAGCGAAAATTTGAGCAATCCTATATACAATTCAGTTAGAGAAAGTATCTATAAATACCATCTTCAAGGACTTGATAAAATGTACGACAATGCCGAACTGGGACGAAATTCCATCGCCGAAAGCATTCAACTTTTGAGCAAAGCCAACCAGCAAAAACCAGGCTCTTTTCTCATTCAATTGATTTTGGAAGCCAAGCGCGACGAAATTATTCTAATCTTTTCGGAAGGGGCTCCCAATACCAAAGCTGAAGTTGTAAAAAACCTGCAGGAAATGGATCCCGCCAATGGATCCCGTTATCAACAAATTCTCTCGCGCTAATCAACTCTGTATGCTCAAAAATCTGTCCATAACAAATTATGTATTAATCGATCAATTGAACATCGATTTTCAATCGGGCTTTTCGGCCATTACCGGCGAAACAGGCGCAGGAAAATCCATCATTATTGGCGGTTTGGGCTTGATATTAGGCAAACGTGCCGATACAGCTACCCTGCTCAATCCGGAAGAAAAATGCATCATCGAAGGTGCTTTTGACATCGCCCATTTTAATCTGCAACATTTCTTTACAGAAAACGATCTGGACCTCGAAAACCCTACACGACTAAGAAGAGAAATTACACCACAAGGCAAAAGCCGGGCATTTATAAACGATACACCCGTAAACCTCAATCTACTCAAGCAATTTGGCGAACAAATCATCGATATCCATTCGCAACACAATACCTTACTTATTCATACACCCGAATATCAGTTAGATTTATTGGATGCTTTTGCCGGAAATGAAGAATTAAGATTTCGCTATTTGAATCAATTTCAAGCATTTCGCCAAAATCAGGCATTGGCAGCCAAACTAAAAAAGCAAATAAATCAAGCACAAGCCGATAACGATTATATCCGCTTTTTGCTTGAAGAATTGGAAGCCGCAAAAATTGCAATAGGCGAATTTGCCGAAATAGAAAGTGAACTCAATGTGCTCAACCATGCCGAAGAACTAAAAGCAGCCTGGGTTCTACTTGCATTTTCGCTCAACAACAACGACCAAAGCATTCTGAATCAACTGAATACTTTGCTGCAATTTATCCGGCCAGCTCAATCATTTCAATCGGAATTGGAAACCATCTATGCCCGACTAAATTCCGTTTATATCGAATTGGATGACATCGCACGGGAAGCATCCGCCATGGAAGATTCCGTTGATATCGATCCAAAACATTTGGAGTTCTTAAACCAACGATTGGCAACAATCCATAAGCTACAACGAAAACACCAACTCCAGCATGCCGATGAATTGATTTTGAAAGAAGAATCATTGGCCAATCAATTGTTTTCGAGCGATAAATTGCAATCCCAACTTACCGAATTGGAAAACCAACTTCGGCTGGACGAAGAATCATTGAATCTTCTGGCCGAACAATTGCGCAGTGAAAGGGAAAAAGCAGCTTTGCCATTGGCTAATAAATTGGTAGAACAACTCATACAATTGGGAATAAAAGAAGCACAAGTTACATTGGTACTGAAACCACAACTCGATTTCATCGAAAGCGGACGCGATGAAATTGATTTTTTGTTTTCGGCCAATGCCGGACTAAAACCCGATTTGGTGAGCAAAACAGCTTCCGGTGGCGAATTGTCGCGTTTGATGCTGAGCATTAAGTATCTATTAGCCACCAAAAAAAATCTTCCCGGAATTATTTTCGACGAAATTGATAGTGGCGTTTCCGGCGAAATAGCCGAAAGATTAGGGATTTTGATGCAGCAAATGGGGCAAAATATGCAAGTTATTTCCATTACTCATCTGCCCCAAATAGCCGCCTTAGCCCAAAATCATTATTTGGTTTATAAGAGAAATGAAACTACTTTTGCCCGCACAGAAATTAAAAAAATGTCTGATGAAGAGCGAATTGAAGAGCTTGCTGCTATGCTAAGTGGCTCAGAAATAAGCGAATCGGCGCGTCAAAATGCACGCGTTTTACTAGGAAAATAAGTCGATAATTATAAAAAACAATGTTTTATGGCCTATAACTTATTAAAAGGAAAGAAAGGAATCATTTTTGGTGCCCTCAACGACAAATCGATTGCGTGGAAAGTGGCTGAACGGGCTTTTGAAGAAGGAGCCGAATTTTTGTTGACCAATACACCTGTTTCTATGCGATTGGGCGAAATTGACGAACTGGCTGCCAAATGCAATACGGAAGTCATTCCAGCCGATGCCACCAGCACCAAAGATTTGGAAATTTTGATTCAAGCTGCAATGGATAAATATGGCAAGATAGATTTCATTCTGCATTCTATTGGTATGTCGCCAAATGTGCGCAAGAAACTTCCTTACGATAAACTCAGCTACGAATATTACCAAAAAACACTCGATATTTCCGCCTTGTCGTTTCACAAAATGATTTCCATTTGCAAAGCCAAAGATGCAATCAATGATTGGGGCTCAATTATAGCACTTTCGTATGTGGCTGCCCAACGAACATTGTACGGATATAACGACATGGCAGATGCAAAATCGCTTCTTGAGTCGATTGCACGCAGCTTTGGATACATTTATGGCCGCGACAAAAAAGTAAGGATCAATACCATCTCGCAATCGCCAACACCCACAACAGCCGGTAGTGGCGTGAAAGGATTTGATGGCTTGATGGATTTTACAGAACGAATGTCGCCACTCGGAAATGCCACTGCCGCCGAATGTGCCGATTATTGCATCACCATGTTTAGCGATTTAACAAAAAAAGTAACCATGCAAAACCTTTTTCACGACGGTGGATTTTCGAGCATGGGCATGAGTATGAAAGCCATGAACCAGTACAACAAAAGTTTTGATGTTCTTCCCGAAGATTAATTTCTTTTGAATCAATAGAAAAAACGCCGTTTGCTTTGCAACACGGCGTTTTTTTTGCAAAAGGTGGAAAATTCAGCAGAATGTAAAATAAATATCTATGTTATTTATTTAACAAATAATTTCCGTATTCCAATTTCTTCATTAACTTTGAACGGCATATTTTATTGAAAAACAACAAAATAATGAATTTTGTCGTATTTAAATCGCTTTTACCTCCACCAAAATGGCAATTTCCGGTTGCAATCATAGCCGGAGCCTTTTTTGGATTAGCAGCCTATATTCTCTATATATCCAATGCTGTTTCTTATTTTTCCGACAACCCAAAAACCTGCATCAACTGCCATGTGATGAATCACGAATATGCATCGTGGTTTCACAGCTCCCACAGAGAAAAAGCCAGTTGCAACGACTGTCATGTTCCACACAATACTATTTTCAATACCTATTTCTTCAAAGCCAAAGACGGAATGCGACACGCAACTATCTTCACTTTCAGACTCGAACCACAAGTAATCAGAATAAAAGAAGCCGGGGCAGAAGTAGTTCAGACCAATTGTATTCGCTGTCACAACGATTTGATTACAGATAGCCGATTGTTGGCACGTACAAAATCATTCGATCATTTTAGAACGGAAGAACGCAAATGTTGGGAATGTCATCGCGAAGTGCCCCACGGCCGAATGAATTCCCTTTCAGCGGCTGCAAATGCGCTTATTCCGCAAACAAAAACACCCATTCCAAGCTGGATCAAAAACTTAATTGATAAAAATTAGAAATCGATATATTATGAGCACAACAAGAAAACCCATCTTCAATTGGATGATATTTATAGCCACAATCGTGGTGGTATTTTTTCTGGGACTGTTAGCGTCCTCTATTGTTGAGCGTCGTGCCGAAGCACCGATGACAAATAAACCGCAAGTCGAAATCGCAAAATTTGAACCCAGAAATGAAGTCTGGGGCAAAAATTTTACAGCCGAGTACGAATCGTATATGAAAACCAAAGAAGGCGACTTCAAATCGAAGTACAATGGAAACGCCATGATTGATATGCTCGAAGTGGATCCCCGATTGGTGGTTCTATGGGCGGGATACAGTTTTTCAAAGGCTTATTATCAAGGCAGAGGTCATGAACATGCCATCGAGGATATCAGAAATATATTAAGAACCGGAGGTCCAAGCAACACAAATCCCGGTCCACAACCAAATACGTGCTGGACTTGTAAATCGCCAGATGTTCCTCGCCTCATGAATGAAAATGGAGTTTCCTCCTTTTACAGCGGAAAATGGTCGCAATTGGGCAGCGAAATAGTAAATCCGATCGGTTGTGCCGATTGCCACAACAATGAAAGCTTGGAACTTCAGATTACGCGTCCTGCATTGATAGAAGCTTTTGAACGGCAAGGAAAAACGATTGAAATAGCCAGTCACAACGAATTGCGTTCGCTCGTTTGTGCACAATGCCACGCCGAATATTATTTTAATAAAAAACGACCCGGAAACGAAGGAATCGATTACCTCACTTTTCCATGGGACAAAGGCGTTTCGGCCGAACAAATTGAAGTTTATTATGATGAGATTGAATTCACGGATTGGAAACATGCTTTGAGTAAAGCGCCCATGCTCAAAGCGCAACATCCCGATTGGGAAGTGTTTAGTTTGGGAATTCATGCCGAACGCGGTGTAGGCTGCGCCGATTGCCACATGCCCTATATGACTGAGGGAGGACGGAAATATACAGATCACCATATTCAATCGCCTTTGAACAACGTTGAAAACTCTTGTATGGTTTGCCACAAAGAAAAAACTGCCGAATTGGTCAAAAATGTGTACGATCGTCAAGATAAAATTATTCAAAATCGTGATGAGCTAGAAAAACTTTGCGTTCGCCTGCATGTTGAAGCCAAAACTGCTTGGGATTTGGGCGCAACTGAAGAGCAAATGAAACTCATCTTAACGGATATTCGACATGCGCAATGGCGTTGGGATTATTCGGCTGCATCGCATGGCGCTTCATTTCACGCTCCCATTGAAATTGGACGCGTGATAAGCACAGGTATTCAAATTGCACAAGAAGGAAGAATAAAATTAGCCCGTTTGCTGGTAGAATTGGGTTATAAAGGAGAGGTTCCTTATCCCGATATTTCGAGCAAATCGAAGGCGCAAGCCTATATTGGTTTGACAATGGAAGAATTGCAGAAAGAAAAAGCTGATTTTCTGAAAAATATTGTTCCCCTTTGGGATGCCGAAGCCAAAGAGCGAGAATCGAAAATGAAGATTAACTATGTGATTAAATAGACGGTTTGATGAATCATTTTCCAACTCACTGTCCTTTTATAATTCTCAATATCAATTTCGTTTAGAAATAAATTCGGTAATTTGTTTTGTCAATTCCGTTGAAATTGGCAAAGTAGCATCCGTATAAGTTTTCAGATTGGTCTGCCTATCCCCTTCTACAATTCGAAAAATATGGTTCATATTTTCGATAAAAACGAGCTGCGAGTGCGTATTGGAATTTGCAAGTAAAAAGGCTTCTTCCTTTGTTACTTGAATATCGTTCGTTCCTTGAAGAATAAGTATTGGTATTGAAAGTTTCTGAAGTTCCTTTTTTGGGTTGTACTGAAACCACGAAATCAAATAGGGCTGCACACTGGGACGAAAAAGCGAGTAAAGCATCAAATTTACAGTATCCACCGTTTTTCCATTTTTCAAACTGTCGATAATCGGAAAACAAATTTCTTGTACTTCTCTCGGCTGTTTACTTAATTGCTGCTTTAAAATATGATCTGCCGATTGTCCCACACCAGCTATAGAAACAAATTTATCGGCCTTTGCGGCAGCTATCATGCCTATTAAGGAACCTTCGCTATGGCCAATTACTGTGAGTGTTGAAAAACGTTTATCCTCTTTTAATACATCAATCCATTGCTTTGCATCCATTACATAATCCTCAAAACGCAAATCTGCTTCATTTTTTCCGGCTGCTTTGCTTTCGGCTATTCCTCTTTTGTCGAAACGCACCGAAGCCATCTGATTTTCAGCCAATGCGAAGGCCAACTTTTTCAATGCATCGTTTTTCATAAATGGATTGTTTCCATCTCTGTCGGTAGGGCCAGATCCGGCAATGAGTAATGCAACTGGAATTTTTCGATTAGATCTGGGAGTTGTTAATGTCCCAAAAAGCACTCCTGTTTTTGTTTGCAGCGTAATTTTTGTCTCCACAAAAACATCCTCACTCTTTTCCTGTGATTCCACAATCAAAAAAGAAAACAGAAAGATAAACATAAGAATTTTGAATTTCCCCATCAAATCTTGAGACTTAAAATGCCTTAAATACAAACCTAAACAACCTGCAGATTAATTCCCAAATAAAGCAAAACCAATAGGGCTATTCCCAATACAATACGGTAATATCCGAAAGCTTTAAAGCCATATTTTGTAAGAAAACCGATGAAGAATTTTATTGCAGCCATGGCAACAATAAACGCAACAATATTTCCTACCAAGAGAATAAATAAATTGTCCGACAACATTTGAACGCCGCCCGGCTCCGAAAAAAGCTTCAATAATTTATAAGCCGAAGCGGCAGCCATGGTAGGCACAGCAAGGAAAAAAGAAAATTCGGCGGCTGTTTTTCTAGAAAGTCCGGTAGTCATGCCGCCTACTATGGTTGCCATCGATCTGGAAACCCCGGGAATCATAGCTATACATTGATAAAAACCTATCTTCATGGCCTGCTTCCAACTTAAATCTTGGTTTTCGCTTGGATTGTTGAACCATTTGTCCACAAACAACATCAAAATACCTCCCAAAACCAACATAATGGCGACGACAAGAACACTCTCCAACATGGCATCAATATAATCGCTCGCCAGAAATCCAATAAATGCTGCTGGTAAAAATGCGATAAGAAGTTTGAAGTAAAAATCAATAGTTTGAAAAAATCGTTTCCAATACAAGACAATAACCGACAAAATTGCTCCAAATTGAATATTTACTACAAAAGCCTTGGTGAAATCGGTCGATACGATACCCAAAAGCTTTTCGGCAATAATCATATGTCCGGTTGAAGATACCGGCAAGAACTCAGTTATTCCCTCAACGATTGCAATAATAATGGCTTGAATAAGATTCATTTTCGTGATTTTATAAGTAACGGATAAGCAAAGATAAAATTTTCGTTGCGTGAATTAGGCATTTAGTCAAAATTCAATCGTTTTCCAATTTAGTGAAAATGAAAAGCCCAACACACTATATAAAAAGTGGCGTGCCCGCGATATCCAAAAACACTTATCTTTTTGATCTCACTATAAAAGAGGTCGGTTTTCAGCAGATTTGCAGCGTGAAATCTTTAAAATGGATCAAAGTTTCCAGCTAAAAAATAACATAATTTCTTAAATCATTGAATTACTGAGCTATAATTTACGAAGTGTGATCAGGCTGGTCCCGATAACTATCGTGATCAGCGTCTTCATCAGCAAAAATCAGCGAGAAAAATGGTTCACGCAGATCAGGCGCAGATGGTTTCGCAGATAATGGCAGATTATTTTCAGTGTCCTGATAACTATCTGGAGAACCCAGCACATTTTAAATAAAATTAGTGTGCCAAAAATGAAATAGCTCTGTAAATCATTGATTTACAGAGCTATAATTTGTAAAGTGTGATCTGGCTGGGATTCGAACCCAGGACCCTTTGATTAAAAGTCAAATGCTCTACCAACTGAGCTACCAAATCCT
>DYSK01000038.1 GCA_020718315.1 Draconibacterium orientale | reverse complement strand
GAAAATAAATACGAACCGGCCGGCCTTTTGCTAAAAACTTATTATGCTAAAAATTCTACAGATTTAGAGTATGTTTGGTTATATGCCTATACAGCACATCTAAATAAGCAAGACGAATTAGCAACACAACTTTACGATCGGGCAATAACTATTTCACCCGAAAACATGGATTTAAAGTTGGAATATGCCAGAATGCACTATGAAACAGGAAATTTATTAGCGTCTCAAAAATTAGTCGACATTTTAAAAAACAGTTCCATTGACCAATCGGAAGTATTGCTGCTCGATGCGAATTTAAATTATTGGAACGGAAAATTCGACAAAGCAAATGAAAGTTTGTTGTTATTGAAAAAATTATACCCAAATTCAACAATTACCAATGAACTCACTCAATTAATAAAAGATACCAAAGCACCTTTTTTTCAAGCCGAAGTCAATTATCTAACAGACAATCAACCATTAGAAGCCATTTCGGAGCAAATTAAATTGGGTAAATTTCAATCTTGGATTTTTTTTCCTACTTTAAGCATTAAGAACTATAACTTTTCGAATTCTTCACAAGTAATCGAAGCCAGCTTGAGTAATCTTATTCAATTTGGAAGCAGCGGAATTGCAGTAAAAATAGAAGGCGGGACTTATTACAATCAAGCGATTAATAAAAACAATCTTATTGGTGAGTTCTCATTTAAAAAGAGCTTATCAAAAAAAACAAATCTAGAAATTGGGGCAAATCGCAAACCCTATATCGCCACTATTATTAGTACCACCTACGATTTAATGCAAAACAATGTGTTTGCAATTGTGGAAAGCGGAGACATCAGCAAATCATCATTTATTCATTTAGGTTATAATCAGCAATTTTTTGCAGATCAAAATAGCATTCAAACTTTTGGCGCTTGGGGACTCACTAAACCCATTTTAGCATCTGCAATGAAGATTCAGCTTGGTTACGGCTTTAGCTATTCCGATTCGAAAACCATTTTATATGTCCCAACGCAACCCACACATACCACAACAACAAATGGTGTTAGTGTAGTGGATGGAGAATATTCACCTTATTTTACACCGGATAATTTGATGATTAACTCAGCAATTCTGGTGATGAGTTTAGATTTAAGCAAGCAATTTAAAATCACAGCCAAAGGAAATTATGGATTTTATGCTCAGGCAAATACCCCCCAATTGGTCGCCAACACACAATCCTTTGACGGAACTGAGATTGATCTTAATAGTTCTACCACTAAAATAAGCCCTTTTGATTTAGAATTTTCATTGAACTTTCAGTTAAACAAAAAGCTTTCCATTTCAGCAAAAGCGGCTTATTTTGACACCTATTACTACAATAGTCTAAACACAATGATTCGTTTAAATTATAGGTTTTAATTAATGAAGACAGCATTAAGACAAGATTTATGGGTGTTTAAAAAATCTAAAACGCCAACAAAAACAGATTTGTTTATCCTTTTGATATTCACTATTGTTGGATTGATTGGGATTTATAATTTAATTGAATGGTGGTTTCAAGCAGAACATATCAGCAACCTGGTTTTGTTTGTGATCTTAAGTACTCTATTTTGGTACGGAATAATAAGAGTTGTATTGATATGGGTCAATTACTTAAAAGTTAGTAGTCCCGCAGAAACACCCAAACCAGAACCCGGCTTAAGCGTTGCTGTTTTTACGACTTCAGCTCCTGGCGAACCTATTTCGATGTTCGAAAATACGTTTAAAGCGCTCCAAAACTTAAACTATCCTCATACCACTTATTTGTTGGATAGTACGGAGGATGTTGCTTTTAAAGAAATGGCCGAAAAATACGGAGTTGTTTGGTTTGATTTGGCAAATCTACCCGGTGCAAAAGCCGGGAAAGTAAACAAAGCTTTGGGATTGACCAAAGAAGATTTTATTCTGATTTTAGACCCAGACCACATTGTTTTTCCGAATTTCTTAGACGAAACATTGGGATTTTTTAAAGACGAAAAAGTGGGCTTTGTTCAAGTAAATCAAGGCTATTACAATCAATACCGTTCATTTGTGGCCAAAGGAGCTGCCGAACAAACCTATACATTTTACGGAGCTACACAAATGGGGTTATTTGGCTACAACGGAGCAGTAGCCATTGGCGCTAATTGTACTTTCCGCCGAAAAACGCTGGAAAGTATTGGCGGTCACGCGCAAGGACTTGCCGAAGACTTACAAACCTCAATTAGAATACATGCCAAAGGCTGGAAATCTGTTTATAATCCTGTTATCGTGAGCAGAGGCTTGGTGCCAGAAGATTTTGCATCCTTTAGTAAGCAACAATTAAAATGGGCTCGTGGCGTTTTTGAATTGCTGTTTGACGAAATTCCTTACGTCCTTAAAAATCTTAGTTTTTGGCAAAAAATTTCATATTTGTCAATAGGCACCTATTATCTTTTCGGGACGATATCCTCCTTTTTTATTCTGATTCCTTTTTTATATTTTTTTCTAAAAATAGTACCCGCAAATATGGATATTCTCGAATTTATTCAATTGGGATCGGTCGTATTATTTGCAGCAGCAGCAATTTATGCTTATGCACAGCGATTCTTAACTGATAGAGAAACAGAAAGTGGGTTTCATTGGAGAGGAATGATTTTAAAATATGCCACTGTACCTGCATTTATTTACGCATTTGGTTTAACATTATTAAAAAAACGAATCCCTTATCTTCCTACTGCCAAAACTGCTGTGAGAAGCTTTATGAATCCTTTTGTAATACCGCTTATAGGATATGTAGTTTTATTTATTCTAACCGTTATCGGCGTCTATATTAATAGAAGATACTTTGTTCCTGAAAGCGAACTACTGTTTACCCAACAACAAACTTGGGGCATGTTAGGATTTTCCTTTGTCGTTTTTATTCAGGCTGTTGGTGGAATCTGGGCAGCCTATTCCGCAGTTAAATTAAAACCCGAAGATGCTTGGAGCCGAATCAATATCAAAGAAGATAAATCCATAGAAATAATTCATAAATAAAAGATATAATTTCAATTAAATTTAAACTCCTATCAAATGAAAACACTCCTACTAGCAGGTGGTTTTGGAACACGCTTTAGCGAAGAAACCGAACTAAAACCAAAACCGATGATAAATATTGGCCCCAGCCCAATTCTATGGCATATTATGAAAATCTATTCGCAATTTGGCTTTAACGACTTTGTAGTATTGTTGGGTTACAAAGGATATGTGATCAAAGAATATTTTGTGAACTATTTTATGCGTCAGAGTAATATAGAAATTGATTTGTCTAATAATCAAGTCAAAATATTAAATACCAATTCAGAACCTTGGAAAATAACACTTTTAGATACCGGACTGGATACCATGACGGGCGGAAGAATATTGCAAGCAAAAGACGTGGTTGGTGATGAATCATTTATGCTTACTTACGGCGACGGAGTGGGAAATGTAAATATCAAAGAATTGGTCAATTTTCATAAATCGCACGGAAAAGCAGTTACTATGACAACCGTTCAACCCGAAGGTCGTTTTGGGGGTGTCTCTTTTAACGAAAATTCGGGCCTGGTTGATAAATTTATGGAAAAACCGGTAGGCGACGGCGGTTGGATTAACGCCGGTTTTTTTGTATGCGAACCCAAAGCATTTAATTACATAACAGGAGGATTAAGCACCATTTGGGAAAGAGAACCTTTGGAAAATTTAGCTAAAGACGGAGAATTATATTCTTATAAACACCACGGGTTCTGGAAACCAATGGACACTCAAAGGGATAATAAACAACTGAATGATATGTGGAATCAAAATAAAGCATTATGGAAAACATGGTAGATTTTAAGGAATTATTTGGTGGTGTTTACAGCAACAAAAAAGTGCTTATCACCGGACACACCGGCTTCAAAGGTTCGTGGTTGGCGCTTTGGTTACATAAAATGGGCGCCAATGTTTATGGTTTTGCATTAAAAAACGAAGATTCACTCAATCACATCGACTTATTGAATATTCCCATTCATCAAAAATATGGAGATATCACTGAATTAGGAGCTTTGGATAGCTATTTACAAGAAATTCAACCCGAAATCGTATTTCACCTTGCTGCTCAAGCTTTGGTAAAGAAGTCTTATTTAAATCCTGTTGAAACCTTTTCAACCAATGTTATGGGAACACTTAATGTGTTTGAAGCATGTAGAAAAACAGCTTCCGTAAAAGCAATTGTAAACGTAACGAGCGATAAATGTTATGAAAATAAAGAATGGAATTGGGGCTATCGAGAAAATGAACCGATGGGCGGTTTCGATCCGTACAGCGCTTCAAAAGGCTGTTCCGAAATATTAACCGCTTCCTACAGAAATTCTTATTTTAACATCGAAAAATACAAAATTTCGCATCATGTATTGATAGCCACCGGCAGAGCCGGTAATGTGATAGGTGGAGGAGATTGGGCTGCCGACAGATTGATCCCCGATATTGTTAGAGCTACTGCACTCAAGGAGGTGGTGAAAATAAGAAATCCAAAAGCGACTCGGCCTTGGCAACACGTTTTAGAACCTTTGAGCGGATATCTCACACTGGGTTGGCAACTTTTAAATCAAAAGGCAGATTATGCCGAAGGATGGAATTTCGGTCCGGATATGAATAGCAATTTACCCGTAGATGAAATAGTGGAATTATCAAAAAAACAATGGGATTCGATTAAAATAGAGTTCAGCAAAGATCCAAACGATCAACACGAAGCGCATCTGCTTATGCTGGATTGTTCAAAAGCGAATAAGTTGATGAAATGGAAACCTGTGTGGGGAATAGACAAAACCATCGAAAAAACAATTTGCTGGTACCGCGATTATTACGTTTCAGGAAGAGTGGAAACTGAAAAACAAATAATAGAATATGTAAACGATGCATCAAAAGCCAATTTGCAATGGACCGGTCAATCGTAAATAAAAAAATTGTTGTTACGGGTGGACAAGGTTACCTTGGCTCCTTTTTGGTAAAAGCTTTGCAAGAAAAAGGAGCTGATGTTTACATTATTTCCATCGAAGCCGAAAAAAGCGACCGCCATTTCCCGATCGACATTACTAAATTTGAAGAATTGAATGCTGTGATTCAACAAATTCAGCCCGATATCGTGTATCATTTAGCTGCAAGTCTCAATCGAAACAGAGATTTTTCGATCTTCGAAAACATGCTCAAAGTTAATGTAACGGGAACCTTTCATCTGCTTAAATCGCTGGAGCAAACACAATGCCAGCAGTTTATATTTACTTCAACAAGCGAAATTTATGGTAATAACGCATCTCCTTTTCATGAAGAACTTTTGCCAATGCCTGTTTCGCCTTATTCGTTGACCAAAGTGATGGCCGAAAACCTGATTAAAACTTTTGGTCAACAATACCATCAAAATTTTACGATCTTGAGGTTGTTTAACTTCTATGGCGAAAACATGTCGGAAGATTTTTTTATTTCGCAGATGATAAACAGTCTCAAAAGAGGCGAAGATTTCTTGATGACAAAAGGAGAACAAAGCAGAGATTTTTTGTTTGTAGAAGACGTGATTCGTGCCTTGACACTCACCGCCCTAAACCCGGCTGCTTACAACGAAACATTTAATGTGTGTAGCGGAATTGGAAGTTCGTTGGCATCATTGGCTTCTTTTGTAAATCAAAAAATGGAAGGAACAGCCAAAGTACAACTTGGAGCACTTCCCTACCGCGAAAATGAAGTTTGGGAAATGATTGGAGATAATGCTAAAATCAAAGAAAAACTTGGTTTTACTCCTTCATTTTCGATGAATCAAGGATTAGAAAAATTAATAAATAAGTAAACTCTCAACAAAATTTAAAAGAATTAATATGGATAAATTATTAAAAAAAACACCTCGTATCCTATATGTAATCATTGCCTTAATTTTAGGTTTTCTGATTGTGATGGCCATCGCAACTATAAGTAAAGATACGGCCGGACCGATAGGCTCGCTTTTAAATAAGACAACAGATATAATTGGTGGCATAGAAGAAAATGCGATTTTGAAACAGCGCGAAAATAGAAGAGCCGAAAAATTGAATTGGTTTACAGCCATTCGTGATGATAAATCAAACTTGATCAATTCCAAGATTATTTTGTTAGGTGCTTCTGACAATACACAGATTGATTCTTACGAAAAAATAATTGATCTGGAAGACAGTTTGCATACAACTTTCCCTATTATCCATATTTACAGAGCTTGGGGCGAAAAGAGAGAACACGAATTCCCGATGACAGAAGCCGAAACTATCTATGGATTGGGTTCCATTCCCATGATTACTTGGGAACCATGGGTAGGTGCTTTTTCTATCCAAAATTATCCTAAAATAGAACCTTCGCTCGAAAAAAGAGACAAAGGTTCATTAGCCGCTATTGCAAAAGGCGATTATGATAGCTATATTGTTAAATGGGCTTTGGAAGCCAAAAAATTTGCTCATCCTATCTATATCAGATTTGGACACGAAATGAATGACCCTTATCACTATCCATGGGGACCTCAAAATAATTTTGCTCAAGATTATATCAATGCTTGGCATCATGTTCACGGATTGTTTGAAGAAAATCAAGTTAACAATATCATTTGGGTTTGGAACCCTCACCTTTCCTACGATTTTGATGGATATTATCCCGGCGATCGATTTGTTGATGTCATTTCTTTTGGCGTATTAAATTTCGGGACTAGTCTTTCGTGGAGTAAATGGTGGAGTTTCGACGAATTATTATCCAATAGTTACGAAATACTTTTAAAGCTAAAAAAACCCATGATGATCTCTGAATTTGGTTCATTAAGTATTGGTGGCGAAAGATCAGAGTGGTTTAAACAAGCTTTTAGTGCTATTCCAATAGACTATCCGGCTATCAATTCCATTATTTTCTTTCACTATTCCAACGAAACCAGTACCGACAAATCGCTCGATTGGTATATCCTAACAGATCAGAAAGTAACGACAGAATTGATCGATCAAATGAATCTCTGGCCGGATGCTATTCGGGCTGCCAAATAATTAAAATAAAAAAAAGAGCTGAAAAAATCGGCTCTTTTTTTTATCCATACTCGCTTATTATCTAAGCGAAAAAACCTATTTTTATTAGCGCATTGAACTTTCTATCCATTTTCGTGCATTTACAAAAGCTTCGAGCCATGGCGTAATTTCATCTGTTTTTCTTTCGGCAGGATAATGTGCCCACTGCCAAGGGAATACTGATCTTTCTATGTGCGGCATCATGGCTAAATGGCGGCCGTCTTTCGAACAAATAGCAGCAGCATTGAAATCAGAACCGTTGGGATTGGCAGGATAATTTTTAAAACTGTATTTTAAAGGAATGGAATAAGCTGTTTCATCTGATGGGAAACTAAATTTTCCTTCTCCGTGTGCCACCCAAACGCCCAATCTGCGACCAGCTAGACTGTTCAAGAAAACGGAATTATTTTCAAGAATATCCACATTTATAAATCCAGACTCAAATTTATGACTATTGTTGTGAAGCATTTTTGGTTTTGCACGGTGATCCGGATAAAGCAACCCCAATTCAACCATCAACTGACAACCATTACAAACACCTAAACTCAGAGTATCAGCACGTGAATAAAAATTGTCTAATGCATTTTTTGCTTTTTTGTTGTACAAAAATGCGCCCGCCCATCCTTTTGCTGAGCCCAAAACATCCGAATTCGAAAATCCACCAACATACACAATTAAATTCAGGTCTTCCAAATCTTCTCTTCCGCTGATCAAATCAGTCATGTGAATGTCTTTCACATCAAAACCCGCCAAATACAAAGAATAAGCCATTTCGCGATCGCCATTCACTCCTTTTTCTCGAATGATAGCTGCTTTGGTTCCTGATCTTAAATTTCTTTTCTTACTCAATCCAAACTGACTTAGTTTTCCACTAAAATTGGAAGAGAATTGAAAAGAGAGTGATTGATTTTTATATTCTTCGAAACGAACTTTGGCAAGCAATTCGCCACTTTGCTTTCGATCCAATAAATAGGACGATTTGTACCAAATAGCGCGCAATGCATCGATATCGAAAACATGATTTGTATTTTGGTGATTTATTTGAAGCTTTCTTTCGGCTATTGGCTCTCCTATTACAAAATAATTTACATCTCGTTTTTTTAAACGATTTTCAACTTCTTCATACCGATCGGTTTGAAACAAAATTCCGGGATTTTCGGCAAACAAGAGTTTTATTAAATCCATTTCGGCCAAACTGTCGAGCGCAAGCGACAATCCTCCTTCTGTATTTGCAAAGTTCATCTCCAGCAAAGCCGTAATCATTCCTCCGGCTGAAATATCGTGTCCGGCAAGAATCAACTTTTCTTCTATCAACGCTTGAATTGCATTAAACGCCAGTTTAAATTTTTCGGGATTACTCACACCGGGGCTTTCGTTTCCAAGTTGATTGCGTATTTGCGAAAAACTACTTCCTCCCAGCTTTTTACTTTCAAATGAAAAATCAACATAAAAAAGTTTGCTGTTCGCTACTTTTTGTATGACCGGTTCTATCACTTTTTTCACATCCGAAACTTCGCCTACGGCAGAAATAATGACTGTTCCCGGCGAAAAAACAAGTCCGTCCTCGTATTTCTGTGTCATCGAAAGCGAATCTTTTCCGGTAGGAATATTGATTCCCAATTGTATAGCAAAATTGCTCACCGCTTGAACAGCTTCATAAAGTCGAGCATTTTCGCCTTCATTTTTGGCTGGCCACATCCAATTTGCACTCAACGAAATTCCAGCCAATCGATCTTGAATTGGTGCCCAAATAATGTTTGTCAACGCTTCGGCAATACTCATTTGAGAACCTTTTGCCGGATTAATAATTGCACCTATTGGTGCATGACCAATGGAAGTAGCAATTCCTTTATCTCCTTGATAGTCGATTGTAACAACGCCTAAATTATTCAGTGGCAATTGAATAGGTCCGGCACATTGTTGCTTGGCAATTTTCCCGCTCACCGATCGATCTACTTTATTCGTAAGCCAATCTTTACAAGCCACCGCTTCCAACTGTAAAACTTCCTCTAAATAAGCGTGAATTTGATTCACAGAGTAGGTTAATTCCGAAAAACTGCTTGTTGATTTCCGATCTTCCAAAACCGTTTTAGGTGGTTTACCAAAAAAATCTTTCAAATCCAAATCGATTGGAGCGCCTTCTTCAGCATCAAATTTAAATCGTTTATCAGCCGTAGTTCTTCCAACAACATAGAGCGGACTTCTTTCTCGATCGGCTACTTTTTGTAAATAATTCAAATCCTTCGTCTTCATAACCAAGCCCATACGCTCTTGCGATTCGTTGCCGATAATTTCTTTTGCCGATAAAGTAGGATCGCCAACGGGCAATTTTTTCACCTCAATAATTCCACCGGTTTCTTCCACAAGTTCCGACAAACAGTTTAAATGTCCGCCTGCACCATGATCGTGAATAGAAACAATCGGGTTCTTATCCGATTCGATCATTGCCCGAATAGTATTAAAAGCTCTTTTTTGCATCTCGGGATTGGCACGCTGCACGGCATTCAATTCTATCGCATTGGTAAATTCTCCTGTTGCCACCGAAGAAACGGCTCCTCCACCCATTCCAATTCGATAATTATCGCCACCCAGAACTACAATCACATCGCCGGCTTCAGGAATGTCTTTTAATGCATCTTCTTTCAAGCCAAAGCCAATTCCGCCGGCTTGCATAATCACTTTATCAAAGCCGTATTTTTTTTCATTTTCGACATGTTCAAAAGTAAGTACGCTTCCACAAATCAAGGGCTGTCCAAATTTATTTCCAAAATCGCTGGCTCCATTGGATGCTTTTATCAAAATTTCTTCTGGCGATTGATAAAGCCAAGCGCGTTGTTTCGTTGCCTTTTCCCACATTCTGTCTCCATTTGTTCGCGGATACGAAGTCATATAAACCGCTGTTCCGGCAATGGGAATGCTGCCTTTACCGCCTGCCATCCGATCTCGTATTTCGCCTCCACTTCCGGTTGAAGCACCATTAAAAGGCTCGACAGTAGTAGGAAAATTATGCGTTTCGGCTTTTAAAGAAATGACTGTATCTATTTCTTTAATCCTAAAATAATCTGCTCTGTCTTGGTTTGCAGGCGAAAACTGTTCGGCTTTGGGACCTAACACAAATGCCACATTGTCTTTATATGCCGACACCAAACGATTGGGATTTTCTTTTGAAGTTCTTTTTATCAAAGCAAAAAGAGAATCTTTCATTTCATTTCCATCAATGATAAAAGTACCATTGAAAATTTTGTGGCGGCAATGTTCTGAATTTACCTGTGCAAAACCATATACTTCGCTATCTGTTAATTTTCGATTTATTTTACGACTAATTTCGTTCAAATAATCCACCTCTTCGTCACTCAAAGCAAGTCCTTCTTGCTTGTTGTAGGAAGCTATATCGTTGATCGTTATTATTTTTGCAGCCGATTTATTAATCTGAAAAATAGAAGCGTCAATCTTTTTTACCAATCGTTCCAACATGGGATCAAATTGCGTGTTTTCAGAATCCACTAGAAGAAATTCTTCTATCCGACTTATCCCACTTATACCCATATTTTGCGTTATTTCTACCGCATTGGTACTCCATGGGGTAATCATTTCTTTTCGAGGGCCAATAAAATAGCCTTCGATTTTATCGAGAGGAAGTTGTTTGGCTCCCGAAAAAAGCCAATGCAATTTATCCATGTTCGATTGACTTAAAGTTTCGGCTGTTTCGACTACAAAATATTTGTTTTCTGCTGATTTATAGAAGAATAGAATCATTTCGATACAATTTATTGGTCAGTTTATTGTGTGGCAAAGATAATTTTTTAATCATGATTAAATTGTTATTTTTGGAAAAGAAAGCGAAATGGAATGGATAAAAATAAGTTACGACTAGCAGCCAAAATTTTGGTTGAATCGAATTATACAGTTGCTTTTACGGGTGCCGGAATTTCGATAGAAAGCGGAATTCCACCATTTAGAGGTGAAGGTGGCTTATGGAATTCGTACAATCCCGAAATACTTGATTTAGAAACATATTTAGATTTTCCGGAAAAATCGTGGTCTGCAATCAAATCCCTTTTTTATGACTTTTTTGGCCAAGCAAAGCCCAATAAAGCGCACTTTATATTGGCCGAAATGGAACAAAAAGGCTTGTTGAAAGAAGTAATTACACAAAATATCGACCATTTGCATCAAGACGCAGGCAGTAAATTGGTACATGAATTTCACGGCCGATCGAACTATTTTGTTTGCATTAAATGCAATACTTATTATACTGTTTCCGACATTCGTTTAACCAATCAACCACCTTTGTGTCAAAAACCGACATGCAAAGGTTTATTAAAACCCGATTTTGTATTTTTTGGTGAAGAAATTCCAAAGCCGGCCTATGATGCAAGTCTGGAAGCGGCTACGCGCGCTCAGGCCTTTATCCTAATTGGAACGAGTGGAGAAATAATGCCGGCATCTTCTATTCCAATTATTGCCAAACAAAAGGGATGTCGAATGATTGAAATAAATCCAAATACTTCCCGTTTTACTTCTACCATTACCGACATTCACATTCCAATGACTGCCAGCAAAGGATTGCAACTTTTGATGGATGAAATGCGTATTTTCAAAAATGAAAAGAATTGATTTCACGTTAAAAAATCCAATTCTGTTAAAACCGATTTTAAAATTCCAATATACCTTTTCCTTGCCGAATAATCTCTATCTCTCCAACGCAATTTACTACGGTTGATGGAATATTACCACTGTAACCAGCATCAATCACCAAATCGACTCGTTCGCCCCAGAAATCGTGGATAATTTCGGGATCAGTTTCGTAATCGATAATGGCATCGTTGGCGTTGATTGACGCCGAAACGAGTGGTTTTCCAAGCAATCGTACAATTTCCATTGAAATGGGATGATTTGGAATACGAATTCCGATGCTTTTAGATTTATTTTGAAA
Source organism: Draconibacterium orientale (assembly GCA_020718315.1). Lineage (GTDB taxonomy): Bacteria > Bacteroidota > Bacteroidia > Bacteroidales > UBA12170 > UBA12170. Next base: position 3,799 of record DYSK01000038.1, on the reverse strand, counting down.
CAATTTAGGCACTTGATTGTTAGCCTCTAAAATAAACGTAAAAGCTCCGGGCAAATGCTTTTTCAACAACTTAAAAGTTGTTTTATCAAATGGACGTGTATAATTGGAAAGTTGTGTTAAATCATTGAATATGAGCGAAAAGTTTGCTTTTTCTTTTTTAATTCCTTTTAGCAGAGCAATTTTATCCAATGCTTTGTTGCTAATACTATTTCCACCAAAACTATAAACCGTATCGGTAGGATAGATGATAACACCCCCATCGAGTAAACATTCGTTTATCAATTTCAAATGCCTAGGCAAAGGATTTTCGGGATAGAGTTTAATTAACATATAATTTATTAGAGAGAACAAATCTAAAACAAAATTCGCCAATTTCCTTGTAAATCAAAATGCAAGACTTATTTTTGCGCGATTCGAAATAAACAAACCATGCGTACAATACTATCTACCATTAAAAAATTTCCTCGCACTTTTTGGATTGCCAATACCATTGAACTTTTTGAACGATGGGCTTGGTACGGATTTTTCATGCTTTTTGCCAATTATCTAACCGGCTCGGTAGAAGAAGGCGGCTTGCAATTTTCGCAAGCACAAAAGGGAATCATTATGGGCGTAGGCACCGGCATTTTGTATTTTTTGCCCGTCATTACCGGAGCAATTGCTGATAAATTCGGCTATCGAAGAGTTCTGGCCATCGCTTTTGTGGTTTATGCTTCCGCTTTTGTTTTGCTTCCGCAATTCAATACATTTACGGGCGTTTTTTTAATGTATTTGTATCTGGCTTTAGGCGCGGCTCTTTTTAAACCTGTAATCTCTGCTACCATTGCGAAAACAACCACCGACGAAACCGCCTCCATTGGATTCGGAATTTTTTATATGATGGTAAATATTGGCGCATTTTTGGGACCCATGCTTACCTTGATTTTCAAAAACACAACCTACGATTTTGTTTTTTACATTTCGGCTGCCATGATTTCTGTGAACTTTTTTTTACTCCTATTTTACCGAGAACCCAACAGAATACGCTCTAGTGAGTCGATACTTATAACTTTTAAACAAATATTCAGAAATATTTTTACTGTTTTACTCGATTTTAAATTCGTTCTTTTCTTGGTGATTGCTTCCGGTTTTTGGACTATGTATTTACAATTATTTTTCACTCTGCCCGTTTTTATCTCTCAATGGGTCGACACTTCAGGTATGTATTTGTATTTCAGCCAAAACGTGCCTTTTATCGCTGAAAATTACGGTAGGCATGGGGTAATGGAAGCAGAATTTATCACCAATTTTGACGCTCTATTTATCATTGCTTTTCAAATTATCATTTCGGGAATAGTGATGCGCTGGAAAGCTTTGAGTACGATGGTTGGCGGTTTTATCATTGCCACTTTGGGTTTATCTTTGTCGTTTTTTACACAGAATGTCAGTTTCATCATTGTTGCTATCTTCGTTTTTTCGATTGGCGAAATGTCGGCTTCTCCAAAAATTACCGAATACATCGGGCGCATTGCTCCATCCGACAAAAAAGCACTCTATATGGGTTATTCGTTTATTCCACTCTTTTTGGGAAATCTTTTTGCGGGATTTATTTCCGGAAACGTATATCAAGATTTATCCGATAAACACACCTTAGCACTTCGAATAGCCCACGAAAAAGGACTCCAAATCTCAGAAACTGTTTCACAAAATGAATTGTTCAACCAAACAGCTAAACAATTAGACATGAGTAATTTAGAATTTACGAGTTTCTTGTGGAATCATTATCATCCTAGTAATATTTGGTGGGTAATTGCAGTAATTGGCTTGGCGGCTGCTTTTGGGTTGGCCATTTACAATCGTGTTTTCTTTTCCAAACAATAGGAAAATTTATTTCGGTACTTCAAAATGAGTGACCGCGTGAATAAGTTTTCATTTGCAATGGATGTTTCATTCTGTCTTATTTTTTAATCATATAATCTGAATCGATTAATTTGTTTTCGCCATTTACAGCCAAAGCATATTGAAAGCCCGGCAAAATAGAATAGGCACCAAAATCGCCATTTTTTCCCAAAGCGATATAGCCTACTTGAAAATACGCACTATTTTGATCGTGTTTGTATCGGTTCCAAATTCGTTTTACAGCCATTTCGCAGGCCGTTTGCGCAGAATATCCGTTTCGCATAAGCTCTACGATTAAAAAAGAGCCCAAAGTTTTCATCATCAACTCGCCCATTCCGGTAGCTGTTGCAGCGCCTATTTCGCCATCAACAAAAAGTCCGGCTCCAATAATGGGACTATCGCCTACCCGACCGGGAAGTTTGAAAGGCATTCCACTTGTTGTGCACGAACCCGCCAAATGACCATTTATATCCAATACCAACAAGCCAATGGTGTCGTGATTTTCGAAATTTACAATAGGTTTGTATTCAGATTTTTCCGCCCATTTTTGCCACGCTTTTTACATTTCGGGCGTTAAAAGATTCTGGCGTTGAAATCCTTTTTGCAAAGCAAAATCGAGTGCACCTTTTCCGGCAAGCAAAACATGAGGTGTTTCTTCCATTACCTTTCGAGCTACGGAAACAGGATGCAGTATTTCCTCCAAATAACAAACCGAACCGGCATTGCCCAAATGATCCATAATGGAAGCATCAAGCGTAACACGGCCGCTGGCATCCGGATAACCGCCAATTCCAACAGAATGATTGTTTTCATCGGCTTCCACCACCCAAACGCCTTTTTCAACTGCATCCAATGCAAATCCACCCGAATTTAAAATTTTGAGTGCTTCTTCGTTAGCCGGAATACCATGGCTCCATGTTGAAATTACAATTGGCGGAGAATTAAAAATCGGATTTTCCGTTTTTTCAAATTTATTTTCTGCAAAAACATGCGGCGTAGTAACCAAAGCGGCAGAACTTACAGCTATTTTGGTCAAAAAATTTCGACGAGTAGTCATATTGATTTATTTAATAGAAAAGTATATTCGGTTTTGGTCAATTCTTGACCATATTGGCAAATGGGACAGGCTTTAAAATATTTATCTTTAACAGAAAAAAGCGGTAAAAAAAATAAAGAAAAATTGGTTTGTTCGTGAATGAGATTCCAAAATTGCCTGTTATTGCAATGGGGACAATTTATAAATTCTACACTTTTCGTAATTTCAGGTTTATTTCCTGCTAATCCAAGAATGACAAACATGTGCTTTCTTTTTCACAAATATAAATATTCGCCGGAAATAATTTGGACAGGAAATAAAAAAGCCCGAATTTTTTCGAGCTGTGCAGTAGTCCGTAGGGGAATCGAACCCCTGTTACCAGGATGAAAACCTGACGTCCTAACCCCTAGACGAACGGACCAAATAGAATGTAGAACTTTGCTTGTAGTCCGTAGGGGAATCGAACCCCTGTTACCAGGATGAAAACCTGACGTCCTAACCCCTAGACGAACGGACCAAACTAAATAATAGCACAGATTGAAAGTAAATCTTGCTAAGCATTGTTTTTTAGCGGTGCAAAGATATAAAAAAATAGAAACTTGCAAACGAAAAATCACAATCATTAAAAAAAATCTGCATTCAATTTTTGAACCCTTTTGGGCAAAAAATGCTCTTCTCGGCCACTTAACGCCTTAATCCAAGTTTGACAGGGAGTTGTTTTTTGGGAATAGCCCTACGTGGATTCAAAACCTTTGTCTGGGAATATCCCTACGAGGGTTTGAAACCTTTGTCTGAGAATATCCCTACGAGGGTTTGAAACCTTTGTCTGAGAATATCCCTACGAGGGTTCGAAACCCTCGTAGGGTTTGGAAACGAGGATTCTAA
>DYSK01000037.1 GCA_020718315.1 Draconibacterium orientale | reverse complement strand
TTATTGATATTCTGCATTTTAAAGATTATTGAATATTTTTTTTCGGACGAAACGTAACTTTTTATTAACAAAGTGGTAAAAAGTGGTAAAAAGTGGTAAATTAAACTGTAATTTTACACTCAATTTGAAGGGAAACCATGATAAATCTAATTGGATCGTACGAATGTAAGGTTGACGCTAAAGGCCGACTGATGTTGCCATCGGGGCTGAAAAAGCAAGTACAACCTATATTGGGCGAAGGGTTTATCATAAAAAGAAGTGTTTTCCAGAAGTGTTTAGAACTCTACCCAATAACGGAATGGAATCAAGAAGTCGAAGGCGTGAACAAGCTCAATCGATTTGTGAAAAAGAATACCGATTTCATTCGCATGTTTATGGCTGGGGTTCGCACATTGGAAATAGACAATGTAGGCCGAATCTTAATTCCAAAAGATTTGGTCAAGTTTAGTGAAATTCAAAGTGATGTTGTTTTAGCCTCTTCGGTAAACCGAATTGAGATTTGGGACAAAGACCTCTACGAAAAAGTACTAAACGATCCAAACATTGACTTTGGCGCCCTTGCAGAAGATGTAATGGGGAATATCCCCAAAACGGATGAGTAGTAAAAAGCAGGGAAGATGTATCATAATCCGGTAATGCTTCAGGAAAGTGTTGATGGCCTGAATATTCAGCCCAACGGCATTTATGTGGATGTCACTTTTGGTGGTGGCGGTCATTCGAAAGAAATCTTAAGTCGGTTAGAAAATGGGCATCTGTTGGCTTTTGACCAAGATGCCGACGCACTTTCAAACTCACTTACCGATCCTCGTTTTACTTTGATCCATCAAAATTTCAAATACTTAAAGAATTTCTTGCGACTACACAAAGTTTCAAAAATTGATGGTCTGATTGCCGATTTAGGCGTTTCGTCGCATCAGTTTGATGTTGCTGAACGTGGTTTTTCTACTCGTTTTGACGGTTTTCTGGATGCCCGTATGGACAAAAGAAGCGAGCAGACTGCAGCAGGAATTATCAATAGCTATAGTCTTTCCGACCTAACCAGAGTATTTCGTCTTTATGGCGAGTTGAAGAACGCCTATGGCTTAAGCAAATGTTTGGTAGAAAATAGGGACAAAAACCCAATAAACACTGCAGAAGAATTAAAATCTTGTCTTGCATCGTTTGCACCACGCAATCGGGAAAATAAATTTTTCGCACAAATTTTTCAGGCATTGCGAATTGAAGTAAACGAAGAATTGGAATCGCTACAAAGCCTTTTGAATCAATGTACTGAAGTGATAAAACCGGAAGGTCGATTGGTGGTACTTGCTTACCATTCGTTGGAAGACCGCTTGGTAAAAAACTTTATCAAATCGGGGAATTTCGAAGGCGAATTAGAAAAAGATTTTTATGGAAATGTGTTGGCCCCATTTCAGAGCGTGGTCCGAAAAGCATTGGTTGCAAACGAGCAAGAAATTGAGTTGAACAATCGCGCACGCAGTGCAAAATTGCGCATTGCGGCAAGAACCAATCTTTGACAAATGAACAAGATAATTGAAAATATTTTGCCGAAAGAGGTAGCGCCCAAAAAGAAAAAAAGTTTTGGGAGCATTTATATTAAACCTATTCTCGACGGAACTTTTCTTTCAAAAGAAAGTGCGGCCAAAGAATTGCCGTTTATCAGTTTTTTACTTCTCCTGATAATCTTATTCATCTCGAACACATTTTTTGCACAAAATACTGCCAGAAGGATATACAAATACAAGCAAGAGGTAAAAGAGCTTAGGCTTAAATCCATTTCGGTTAAAAGCAAATTGATGGACAATACTCGTCGAACCGTCATTATTGAAAAGGTGAAAGACTTGGGTTTGATAGAAACGCTAATTCCGCCACAAAAGATTTTTGCAGAGAAGAAATAAATGATGAAAGAAAATGCCAACATATTAAAGATTTCCTACGCCATGTATTTCGTGTTGCTAGTAGTTGGTATTGCCATCATTGCCAATGTACTTAAAATTCAGATTAAGGAAGGTGAAAGCCTACGCAAATTGGGCACTGAACACACCATTCAAGAAGTAAAAACGGAGGCTTTGAGAGGGAACATCTTTTCGCACAATGGTGAATTATTGGCCGTTACAACCCCGAAATACGAAATTCGTTTCGACCCTATTTCGAACAAAACCGACGATTTTTTTCGCGAAAACATCGATAGCTTGGCTTACCTCCTGAGTCATTTATTCAATGATAAAAGCACCGCTAAATATAAAAACGAAATCGGCCAAGCACGCAGAACAGGCAATCGTTACTATTTGGTTGCAAAAAATGTCACTTACGATCAGTTTGAAGAAATGAAAACCTTTCCAATTTTCAGAATGGGAAGAAACAAAGGTGGTGTAATCGTAATTCAAACCAACAAACGCGATCTTCCTTACAATCTGCTTGCTAAAAGATCCATAGGAATTTACAATTACAAAAGTGGCATGTACAAAGTAGGCATTGAAGGCGCTTACGATGAATACCTCAAAGGGACTGAAGGAAAACGCTTGATGCAAAAAATTTCGGGCGGACTGTGGATGCCCGTTGATCCGGTAAACGAACTAGAGCCCAAAAACGGCCAAGATGTATTTACAACAATAGATATTGAAATTCAAGACATAGCCGAACATTCGTTGGAGTTTCATTTACGGAAGAATAAAGCAAAACACGGAAGTGTGGTGGTGATGGAAGTAGAGACTGGTGCCATTTTAGCCATCGCCAATTTAGGAATCGACAAGAAAGGCAATTATTCCGAGGATTATAATTATGCCATAGGCGAAAGCTCAGAACCGGGATCCACATTTAAACTAGCTTCTGCGTTGGTGGCTCTTGAAGATGGAGTTGTGCGTATGAGCGATTTGATTGATACGGAAGGCGGACAGGTTACCTATTTCAATAAAACCATTAGAGACTCACACAAAATAAAAGATGGGATTCTTAGTCTTCAGGAAATTATTGAAGAATCCTCCAACGTTGGAATTGCGAAAATCATTCAAAACGGCTATAGGAATAATCCGCAGAAATTTATTGATGGGCTTTACAAAATTGGGCTAAACAAAGTTTTAGATATTCCACTCGACGGAGAAGGAAGGCCATACATTAAAAGCACTTCCGACAAAACCTGGTCAGGAATATCGTTGCCGTGGATAGCACATGGCTACGAGATCCAATTAACTCCACTTCAAATCCTTACATTCTACAATGCCATAGCCAATGACGGAAAAATGCTCCGACCAATGTTTGTAAAAGAAATCAGAAACATGAATATAGCCACGCAGACTTTTTCGCCTGAAGTGATTAACGAACAAATTGCTTCCAAAGAAACGATTGAAAAACTTCAGCAAATACTCCAAGGCGTGGTGGACAATGGAACCGCCAAAAATATTAAAAACGAAGCCTATTCAATAGCCGGAAAAACCGGAACTGCACAAATAGCTCAAAAAAATCTAGGTTATAACAAGAGTAATTACAAAGCCTCTTTTGTGGGTTATTTCCCTGCTTCCAAACCAAGATATTCTTGTATAGTGGTCATCAACGATCCAAGCGAAGACAGCTATTATGGAAGCGCTGTTGCTGCACCTGTTTTTAAAGAAATTGCCGACAGATTATTTGCCAGCAATCTTGATATAGAGGAAGAAATAAGTACAAAAAAAGAGTTTTTCTCTCCTCTGGCACATACTGGTTTTACACGCGACTACCATTCTATATACAGCAAAATAGGAATTCCGGTGACTCTTTTTCTGGATACCGAATGGGTAGAATGTAAAGCCGACACGCTGTTGTTTGAAAAAAGAGCACTCGAATCGGACAGTATTCCAAATCTACTAGGTATGACAGCAAAGGACGCCCTTTATATCTTAGAAGAGCTAGGCATAAGCTTCAAAATGGAAGGAAAAGGATTTGTTGTTGAACAATCCCTTGTTCCAGGAACTCCAATCGATGAAAATATATTGATCTCTATCATTTTAGCCACTTTGTAATATGAAAAAGTTATTGAAATTGATCTCCGGAATAAAGGCTGAAAGCATTGTTGGCAAAGAAAACAGAAGTTTTGCTGGTTTGGATTTTGATTCGAGAAAAATAAAAAACAATTTCTTGTTTGTGGCAGTGCGGGGAACCATTACAGATGGCCATTCCTTTATTGAAACCGCCATTGCAAATGGAGCAACAGGAATTCTTTGCGAAGAATTGCCTTCATTATTGAATCCAGACATCACCTATATTGAGGTGAAAGACTCCCAGGAAAGTTTAGCAATTTTGGCTGCCAATTGGTTTGATCATCCATCAAAAAAATTAAAATTGGTAGGCGTAACCGGCACCAATGGCAAAACAACTACGGCAAGTCTTTTACATCGTTTGTTTACCGGTTTGGGATATAGTTGTGGCCTTTTATCCACCATCGAGAACAAGGTAGAAAACACGATTTACGAAGCCAAGCTAACAACTCCTGACGTTTTACAGATAAACACTTTGCTGGCCGAAATGGTGGCAAAAGGTTGTTCGTTTTGTTTCATGGAGGTAAGCAGCCACGCCATGGTTCAAAAAAGAACCGCATCGCTTCAATTTGCCGGCGGAATTTTCACCAATCTCACACACGACCATCTTGATTTTCACAAAACCGTATCAGAATATCTGAAAGCAAAAAAATCATTCTTCGACCATTTACCAAAAACGGCTTTTGCATTGAGCAATTTGGACGACAAGAATGGTCTTGTCATGCTGCAGAATTGCAAAGCAAAAAAACATACTTACAGCCTCAAAAGTTTGGCCGATTTTAAAGGAAGGATTATTGAAAATCAAATTAGCGGCTTACATCTTTCGATCGACGATCAGGAAATTTACTGCCGTTTGGTGGGACGCTTCAATGCCTACAACTTATTGGCTATATACGGTGCAGCTCGCTTATTAGGCGAGAAGGCGGAAGAAATTCTTCCTGTATTGTCCAATTTAGAGTCGGTTGCCGGAAGGTTTGAATATCAGCAATCGGCCGAAGGCATCATTGCTATTATTGATTTTGCTCATACTCCCGATGCGCTCGAAAATGTGTTGAGTACCATCAATCAGCTTCAGCAAACAGAAAATAAAATAATAACAGTGGTAGGTGCTGGCGGAAACCGCGATAAGAGTAAGCGCCCTGAAATGGCGAAAATTGCTGCTAGCTTGAGCGATCGCTTGATATTGACCTCCGACAATCCCCGATTTGAAGAAGCGGAAGCCATTGTTGCAGACATGGCAAAAGGACTGGACACAGAACAAAGCAAACGCTGTTTGCAAATTTTAAATCGGGAAGAAGCTATAAAAACAGCATTTTTCTTGGCACAGCGAGGCGACATTATTTTAATCGCCGGCAAAGGGCACGAAAACTACCAAGAAATAAAAGGCGTGCGCTATCCATTTGACGACAAAGAAGTGATTCGAAAATTATTTTCAAAAACCAATTAGACTATGTTGTATTATCTATTTGACTATCTAAGAAGCGAATTTCATTTCCCGGGAGCGGGGGTTTTTCAGTATATCTCTTTCCGTGCAGCTATGGCGGCCATAACTTCTTTAACCATTTCACTGATTTTCGGTAAAAGTTTGATTCTTTATTTACAGCGAAAACAAGTTGGGGAAAGTATTCGCGATTTGGGGCTGGACGGCCAAATGGAAAAAAGCGGAACACCAACCATGGGCGGTTTGATCATAATCGGCGCCATTTTGATTCCCGTTTTACTCTTCAATAAGCTCGACAATATTTACATCATCCTAATGATTTTCACAACCGTGTGGCTTGGTTTGATAGGATTTCTAGACGATTACATTAAGGTTTTTAAGAAAAACAAAAAAGGCTTGGCGGGCAAATTCAAAATTATTGGTCAAGTTAGTTTGGGAATCGTGATTGGGCTGACTATGTTTTTTCATCCTGATATTTCCATTCGCGAACAACATCTAACAAGTCCTGTAAATACGACTTCTATTTCGAGCGAAAATCCAATAGAGTTGAATTCAGCTCCAACCGAAATTACGTCAAAACCTGTTCATTCAACTCAAACTACAATTCCTTTTTTCAAGAAAAATTCATTTGATTATGCTATTCTCATAGCATGGGCAGGCCCCGAAGCTCAAAAATGGGCATGGATAGTATTTGTTCCGATTGTGATCCTTATCATCACCGCCGTTTCGAATGGAGCAAACCTGACTGACGGCATTGACGGTTTGGCAACCGGAACTTCGGCTATCATTGGTTCTACATTGGGAATACTGGCTTGGGTAAGCGGTAACGTTATTTTCGCCAATTACTTAAACATCATGTATATTCCAAACGTTGGCGAACTCACCATATTCATAAGTGCGTTTGTAGGCGCCACCATTGGTTTTCTTTGGTACAATACGTATCCTGCTCAAGTTTTTATGGGCGATACAGGAAGCCTCACCATTGGCGGAATCATTGCCGTTTTTGCCATTCTCATTCGCAAGGAATTGCTGATTCCTATTCTCTGTGGAATTTTCCTGATGGAAAACCTTTCAGTAGTTATCCAAGTGAGCTACTTCAAATACACCAAAAAGAAATATGGAGAAGGTCGACGCATTTTTTTGATGTCGCCCTTGCATCACCATTATCAAAAAAAGGGATATGCAGAACCTAAGATAGTACTCAGGTTTTTCATAATCGGACTGATGCTGGCCTTGATAAGTATTATCACTTTAAAACTGAGATAAATGAAACGAATTGTTGTTCTAGGAGGAGGTGAAAGCGGGACTGGGGCAGCACTATTAGCAGCAAAACAAGGATTTGAAGTTTTTTTGAGTGATAAAAACAGCCTAAATGAACGCTACAAAAAAGTTCTTATAAATCATGAAATCAAATTTGAAGAAGGGCAACATACGCTTTCTGAAATTCTAAAAGCCGATGAGGTGATAAAGAGCCCGGGTATTCCGGATACGATTCCACTCATTAAAACTTTAGCAGAAAAATCGACACCTATCATTTCTGAGCTGGAATTTGCAGCCAGATTTACCATGGCCAAATTGATTTGCGTAACCGGAAGCAATGGAAAAACAACCACAAGCTTGTTAACCTATCATATATTGAAAAATGCAGGTTTAAACGTAGGCTTGGCCGGAAACATAGGCAAAAGTTTTGCGTGGCAAGTGGCCGAAAACAGCTTCGATGTTTATGTTTTGGAAGTGAGTAGTTTTCAGCTGGACGGGATGTTTGAATTTAAAGCGGACATAGCGATTCTAACCAATATCACCCCGGATCATTTAGATCGATACAAAAACAGTTTTGAAAACTACGTTCAATCGAAATTCCGAATGATTCAAAACATGACTTCTTCCGATTATTTGATTTACAATGCCGACGATCGTGTGATTGAACGAGAATTGGCAAGAAGAAATACAACCATTGGGCTTATCCCATTTTCGCTGAAAAATACAGCATTTGAGTTAGGCGCCTTTGTGGAAAACGAAAAAATGAATATTCACATATTTAAAGACAAATTTACGATGACACTAAAAGAAATGGCACTACAAGGGAAACACAACATCTACAACTCTATGGCAGCGGGAGTTGTGGGGAAATTACAAAACATCCGAAACAACAGCATAAAAGAATCGCTGGCTGAGTTTCAAAATGTGGATCACAGAATGCAATATGTGGCTACAATTGGTGGCGTGGATTATATCAACGATTCAAAAGCTACGAATGTAAACAGCACCTATTTCGCGCTCGACAGTATTCGAAAACCCATTATTTGGATTGTTGGAGGAAAAGACAAAGGAAACGACTACAGTTCGCTCGACGGCTTAGTAAAAGACAGAGTGAAAGCAATTGTATGTTTAGGTTTAGACAACAAAAAACTCATCGAACATTTTAGCAAGTTTGTCCCATCAATAATTCAAACTTACACTGCAGAAGAAGCCGTTGAAGAAGCTCAAAAAATGGCTGATTTCGGTGATGTGGTATTGCTTTCGCCAGCCTGCGCCAGCTTCGACCTTTTCGAAGATTATGAAGACAGGGGAAATAAATTTATTGAAGCCGTAAATCAATTATAAACAGTACCCAAATGGCAAAATATTTTGCCTAATGGCGGATTAAAATTGATTTTTTGAAACTTAGAACAAAAAGACAATAGATGAATAATTTTGGTTTACAGTTGAAAGGCGACAGAGTGATTTGGGGGATTTATATTATTTTCTCTATGATTTCGCTGGCTGTAGTGTACAGCGCATCAGGACATCTGGCCTATAAACTAGAAAATGGCAACGCTTTTCACTATCTATTCAAACAACTAGGCATTGTTGTCTTCGGGTTTTTTGTCATGTATTTGACACATCGAATAAAATACCACATTTTCAGCTTAACATCCGTACTTTTGATCTGGTTGGTAATTCCAATATTGATATTCACCATTATTTCGGGAACAAATATTAACAACGCGAGTCGATGGCTCATGGTTCCGGGAATCAATATAAGTTTTCAGAGCTCCGACTTTGCCAAAGTTGTTCTTTTAACCTTTTTAGCTCGAAATTTGAGCAGACTTCCCGAAAAATACAAGGAAAATAAAAATGTCCTTCGATATGTTTTGATTCAAATTTTCACCCCTACTTTGCTGGTAACCTTGCTCATCTTGCAATCCAATTTTTCGACTGCCTTCCTAATTTTTTCATCTGCATTCTTTATGATGATGATTGGAAATGTAAAACCTAAATACCTTTTTGGTCTTGCCGGCAGCGGAATTGTCATCCTTGGTATTGCATTTTTAGTCGTAAAAACAAATCCAAACATTTTACCCAGATTCGACACTTGGGTAAATAGAATCGAGAATTTCACAAATACTGAAACGGAAGATGATTATCAGGTTTTACAATCGAAAATAGCCATTGCTTCCAATCCGCTTATTGGTAAACTTCCCGGGAAGAGCATTCAACGTGCCTTTTTGCCTTCCGCCCAATCGGATTTCATCTTTGCAATCATCATAGAAGAATACGGTACAATAATAGGATTTTTTGTTCCGCTGCTTTACTTAGTTCTCTTTTTCCGCGCACTCGTAATAGCCAAACACAGCACAACTATATTTGGTGCTTTGCTTGCATTGGGCTTAACGTTTACCATCGTCATTCAAGCAATGCTCAACATGAGCGTGGCTGTGAACTTGGTTCCGGTAACCGGCCAACCTCTTCCTTTATTGAGTTCGGGCGGATCGTCTTTTGTTTTTACTTCCATGGCTTTAGGAATGATCCAAAGTGTAAGTGCCGGCTCAGCAGCTAAAGCATCGCCCTCGAGTACAGAAATCAAAAAAGAGACCGAATGAAAAAAACTTCAGAACAAATACGAGTTTTGATTAGTGGCGGCGGCACCGGTGGTCATATTTTTCCAGCTATTGCTATAGCCCAAGCCATTCGAAAATTAAATCCCCAAAGCGAATTTCTATTTATTGGCGCCCAAGACAAAATGGAAATGGAAAAAGTTCCTGCGGCCGGATTTGAAATCAAAGGTCTTTGGATAAGTGGTTTTCAGCGCAGCTTAAGTCTAAAAAATCTCTTGTTTCCGATAAAACTTGTATGTAGCTTATTCAAAGCCAAGAGAATAATCGCCCAATTTGAACCTCATGTTGTAGTTGGTGTTGGCGGGTTTGCCAGCGGGCCAACGCTCTTTATGGCACACAGAGCCGGAATACCCAGTTTAATCCAAGAACAAAATTCATTTCCCGGCATTACAAACAAATTGCTCGCCAATAAAGTAAATCGGATTTGTGTAGCATATCCTGAAATGAACCGCTATTTCCCGCCCGAAAAACTTATTGAAACGGGCAATCCAATCCGCAGGCACGTTATCCAAATAGAAGGAAAACGCGAATCGGCATTCGATTATTTTAATCTGTCTAAATCAAAAAAAACCGTACTGCTGATAGGCGGAAGCTTGGGCGCTCAATCGATCAATCAAGCCATCATGGCCCAATTTGAGAAATGGAGTAAGGCCAATTTTCAATTCATTTGGCAAACCGGCATCACCGGAATAGAGGCCGCACAATCTATTATTGGGGAAAACAAAATTACTCATATCAAGGCATACAAATTTATTACCGAAATGGATTTGGCTTATGCTGCCGCTGACTTGGTTATTTCTAGAGCCGGAGCCATTGCCATTTCAGAATTGAGTGCAACGGCAAAAGCATGTATTTTCATTCCTTTGCCATCGGCAGCCGAAGACCATCAAACAAAAAACGCCCAAAGTTTGGTTCATAAGCAAGCGGCTATACTGATTCCCGATTGCGAGGTCGCCAAATCGCTCTTCGAAACCTGCCAAATGTTGCTAAACAATCAAAAAGAATTAGAATACTTAAGAACCAATATTAAGAAATTTGCAAAACAGGATGCTGATATAGAAATTGCAAATGAAGTTTTAAAACTAATAAAATGGAGCTAGATCGTTTTACACATATTTACCTGATAGGTATTGGCGGAATTGGGATGAGTGCCTTGGCGCGTTATTTTTTGAATCATCGCAAATTTGTTGCCGGATACGACAAGACGCCTTCAGCATTGACCGAAGAATTGATGCAAGAAGGAGCCAAGATTCATTTTTCGGACGACTTGAATCTGATTTCGCCACCTTTTTTGTCAAAAGAGAGTACTTTGATCATTTACACTCCCGCCATACCTGCTACGCATAAAGAATTTCTGTTTTTTAAAGAAAACGGATATCATTTGCTTAAACGAAGTCAGGTTTTAGGACTCCTAAGCAAAGACAAACACTGTATTGCAATAGCCGGAACACACGGAAAAACAACGGTAAGTAGCATGACCGCGCATATTCTAAACAATAGCAAAGTAGGCTGCAATGCTTTTTTGGGCGGAATCACAAACAATTACAACAGCAATCTGATTGTGAATGAAAAAAGTCCGAATTTGGTAATAGAAGCCGATGAGTTTGACCGCTCCTTCTTACAACTCTTTCCTGATGTGGCGGTTATCACCTCTATGGATGCCGATCATCTTGATATTTATGAAAACCATCAAAAATTAAAAGAAAGTTTTCGGGATTTTGCCGATCAAGTAAATCCAAAAGGAAACTTGATTGTGAAATTTGGTTTGGAGAAACTGCTAAATAAGAGAGATGGCCTTTTTACCTATTCCCTCGAAACTGAAAATGCCGATTTTCATATCTCGGCCATGAAATTAATCAATGGCATCTATCAATTTTCTATTTTTGGACCAAATTTAAAGATAGAAAATGTGCAGTTAAAAATGCCCGGAAAATTAAATGTGGAGAACGCCCTTGCTGCCGCAGCCGCAGCCTTTATTGCAGGTGCGTCGGAAACGGAAATCAAGACGGCTTTGGCTAATTTTTCAGGAGTAAAACGTCGAATGGAATACATTATCAAGCGCACTGATTTTGTTTATTTGGACGATTATGCGCATCATCCGGAAGAACTAAAAGCAAGTATATTATCAGTAAGAGAGCTTTTTCCGACTAAAAAAATATCAGGAATTTTTCAACCTCATTTATTCAGCAGAACCCGCGATTTCATAAAAGAGTTTGCTCAAAGTCTTGCACTTCTAGATTCTTTGATTTTGCTCGATATTTATCCAGCCAGAGAAGAGCCTATATCGGGAGTTACGAGTGCACTTTTGTTGGAAAATATTTCGCTCGAAGACAAAATATTGCTACAAAAAGAAGAACTTATCCCCTATTTAAAAAAACAACCTTTGGAAGTATTGATTACTTTAGGAGCGGGCGATATTGACAGAATGGTGGATCCAATTAAACGTGCATTTGAATGATAAAGCGCATAATCTATATTAGTCTGTGGACAATTGCAACACTGCTCGTCATCGCTTTCGAGATTCAAGCACTATCTTGGCATAGCAGCAAAGCTTGTCCCAAACTCAATGTAAGCTTAAACAATTCTAATAATTACCCACTACTCATCACCGCTGATGAATTAAAAACGCGTATTTTTCGAGATTATTCGCCCATCGAAAGGCAATCATTGAAAAACATAAAGCCGAAAGAGATTGAAAAATTTATTGAAAGCATGACTTATCTTTCCGACTACAACGCTTATCTCCAAATAGACGGGACAGTGGAAGTGGAAACAAAACCTCGTTTAGCTGTATTAAGAGTTTACAACCAGCATGGGCAGCATTTTTATTTGGGAAGCGATACCGTTGTAATGCCCCTTTCATCAAATCACAACCTTCGCCTTCCTTTAGCCAGCGGATTCCTTCCGGAACTTGCTCCGAAATTTTTCAATCCAACACCGAACGATATACTCTATTTGCCGTCTATCTATAAAAAATTATATATCTTGGCCGCAAAAATTCAGGAAGACGAATTTTTAACAGCATTGATTGACCAAATATATGTGACTAGTGAACAAGAATTCGAAATTATTCCTAAGACTGGCGTGGCTTACATCGAATTTGGAGATATAAAGCAAGCAAGTGAGAAACTAAATAAGTTGAAATATTTCTACTTAAACGGAAAAGAAAAAATTGATTGGAATTTATACAAAGCCATTAATTTAAAATACGAAAATCAAGTAGTTTGCCTAAAAAAAATAAATATATGGGAGCCTCAGACATTATCATTGTAGGATTGGACATCGGAACCACCAAAATTGCCGCCATAGTTGGACGCCGAAACGAATACGGTAAAATTGAAATCCTTGGAGCCGGCAAAGCCGAATCCATTGGGGTGAAACGTGGTGTTGTTTCAAATATCGAAAGTACCGTTTTGTCAATAAAAAGAGCCATCGAAGAAGCCGAATCAAAATCGAATGTAAAAATAGACTTTGTGAATGTAGGCATTGCCGGCCAACACATTAAAAGCTTGCAACACAGAGGAATCATGATTCGAAAAAATATCGATATTGAAATAGAGCAAAAAGACGTGGACGAATTAGTTGACAGTATGCGAAATCTAAACATGAATCCGGGCGAAGAAATTATAGATGTAATTGCCCAAGATTTTATTGTTGATGGAGAAATAGGAATTCGCGAACCTGTTGGAATGTTAGGAAACACCTTGGAAGCCAATTTTCATATCATTATTGGACAAACCACTGCCGCGAAAAACATTTATAAATGTGTGCGTAAAAGTGATATCGACATTGTTGATTTAATTTTGGAGCCAATTGCTTCGGCAAAAGCCGTATTGAGCGAAGAAGAAAAAGAAGCTGGAGTGGCTTTAGTTGACATTGGTGGCGGCACAACAGACATCGCTATTTTTCACGATGGCATTATCAGACATACAGCAGTCATTCCATTTGGCGGCGATGTGATTACCGAAGACGTTAAAGAAGGTTGTTCAATCATCAAAAAACATGCAGAAGAATTAAAAGTAAAGTTTGGCTCCGCCTTGGCCAGCGAAAACAAAGATGAGGAAGTTGTTGCAATCCCTGGATTAAGAGGTCGTCCGCCCAAAGAAATTACGCTTAAAAATTTGGCGAGTATTATTCAAGCTCGTATTGAAGAAATAATTGAACAAGTTTATTTCGAAATAAAAAATTCAGGGTACGAACACAAATTAATAGCCGGAATTGTATTGACAGGCGGAGGAGCTTTGCTCAAACATATTGCGCAACTCACTGAATTTATGACCGGAATGGATACCCGAATAGGTTATCCGAATGAGCATTTGGCCGAAGGAACGCCACCTGAACTTGCTTCGCCAACTTATTCTACCGGAATTGGATTGGTAATTGAAGGATTGGAAAGATATGATGCAGAAGCTCGTAAAAACGGAAATAAAGAAATTACTCCTGTTCAACAAAAACCAAGTCGTAAAAACGACAAGAGTTTCTTTCAGAAAATTCAAGAGTTTTTTGATAATGAGCCGGAAAGTTTAGCATAGATTAAACTCTGAATCCATCCATAAATGCATCAAAAATCGGTTGTGGATATCAACAATGATTTTGTTAATAAAAACGCTCGAATCCCTTTAATAAAAAGACTTTTAGAATTACTTTAGTGGTATAAAAACAAGTGAATATGTTAAATTTCGATTCCCCAAAAAACCAATCTAATATAATAAAAGTTCTTGGTGTTGGCGGCGGCGGCGGAAATGCCGTAAACCACATGTACAAACAAGGCATCAAGGATGTTGATTTTATCTTGTGTAATACTGATAATCAGCATTTAGCAGACAGTCCAATTCCCACTAAAATTCAGTTAGGACATAGTCTTACCGAAGGTCGTGGAGCAGGTTCAAAACCGGCTGTTGGACGCAATGCAGCAATAGAAAATATCGAAGAAATCAAAGAATTACTGAGCCAAAACACTAAAATGTTGTTCATAACTGCTGGTATGGGGGGCGGAACAGGAACTGGTGCAGCGCCGGTAATTGCGCAAGCAGCTCAAGAACTCGATATTCTAACAGTAGCAATCGTTACTATTCCCTTCGGTTTTGAAGGACGCAAACGGACAGAATTGGCCAAAGAAGGAATCCTAGAACTGAAAAAACACGTTGACACAATCCTTATTATTAACAATGATAAACTACGTGAACTATACGGAAATCTATCGCTCTCCCAAGCTTTCGGGCAAGCAGATGATGTATTGACAACAGCCGCAAAAGGAATTGCCGAAATCATCACTGTTACAGGTTACATCAATGTAGATTTTGAAGACGTAAAAACTGTAATGAAAAACAGTGGTGTTGCAATAATGGGCTCGGGTCGCGCTTCAGGAGAAAATAGAGCCGCCAAAGCAACCGAACAAGCACTTTCCTCTCCTATCTTGGATGATAACGATATCAACGGAGCTAAAAATATGCTTTTGTATATTGCCTCCGGCGAAGCCGAAATTTCGATGGACGAAGTGACCGAAATCACTGAAATTATTCAAGGTCATGCCGGATACGATTGTGAAGTTATTTGGGGAAGCGGAAGAGATGTTTCGCTCGGAAACGACATTAGCATAACCCTAATCGCAACAGGATTTAATCGCAAAGACGGTGAAGTAGTAAAAGAACAACCATACAAAAAAGTTATTCCGCTCGGAGCTATCCCATCTACTACTGACCCAAGTCCGGAATATATAGCTACGCTTGATCCTAACCAAAAAATTGAGTTGATCGACCGTTCAAAAACAGAAGAACAGCCAACTCAGTTAGAAACAATGGTTTACGATCTGAATCAAAAAAGCGAAACACCTACTGATTCGCCTATTGAATTTAAATTAGCAGCGAGCAAAGAGCTGATCATTCGCGAAATAGAAAACAATCAAGATGAATACGAAAGCGATCACCGAGACCTTGAATTTGAGAAACCCGAAATCGTTTTTGAAAGACCCATTCCAAACGTAGCAAAACCGGCTCGCGACGAAAAACATCTGGATCGATTGAAAAAACTTCGCGATTTATCTTACAGCGGAAACCAAAGTTTGGCAGAAATGGAAAATATTCCTGCATATAAACGGAAAAATATTCATTTAGAACAAAATACTCCATCTACAGAATCCGAAGTTTCGAGATATAGCTTGTCCGATTCTGATGAGGGATTAGAAATTAAAACCAACAACAAATTTCTACACGACAATGTCGACTAATCTCAACTAACAATTAAAAAAAGACCCGGCTAGCCGGGTTTTTTTATACCTTTACATTTTAAAATATCGAATTATGAGTTTAGAAATTCAAATCAATAGCGACATCAAAACAGCGATGTTAGCAAAAGATAAAAAGACTTTGGAAGCCCTCAGGGCTGTTAAAGCGGGATTGTTGCTCATCAAAACCGGCGGAGATATTCACAGCGAGGAAATCCCCGAAAGTGTTGAAATGCAATTACTTCAAAAGCTAGTAAAACAACGCAAAGAATCGGCTGGGATTTATACTGCACAAAATAGAGCCGACTTGGCTGATGACGAACTTTTTCAAGCCGAAATTATTGAAAAATACCTGCCCAAGCAAATAAGTGAAGAAGAAATAAAAATTCTTATTCAAGAACTGATTCATAAAAATGGAGCAAGTTCTATAAAAGACATGGGACGAATTATGGGACTGGCAAGCAAAGAATTGGCCGGCAAAG
>DYSK01000036.1 GCA_020718315.1 Draconibacterium orientale | reverse complement strand
CGGGTTCTAATTTATGTTTGAAAAAAGTCGAAAAAATGAATTTTTAGAACCCACCATAAATATTCTAGTGCTGTCGTCCCTGCAAAATATTCGCTCCTTTTTAGCAAATTTTGAATATTATCTTCGCCAAGAGAAAGCAAAACAGTAATTTTGCCCATTCAGAATTAAAAATATGATAACATTATTAGGACCAACTGCTACCGGAAAAACATCTCTAGCAGCTCATCTGGCCACACTTTTAAACGGTGAAATTATTAGCGCAGATTCTCGTCAGGTATATCGCGGAATGGATATTGGAACGGGCAAAGATTTGGCCGATTATACCATCGATTCGGCGAAAATTCCTTTTCATCTGATCGACATTGTTGATCCGGGATATGAATACAATGTGTATGAGTTTCAGAAGGATTTTTTGAAAGTCTACAACGCCATTGAAGAGAGAAGCACACTGCCCATTTTATGTGGAGGTTCGGGTTTATATATCGAAAGTGTTTTGAAAGGCAATAAACTGCTGAATGTACCAAAAAACGAATTGCTTCGCGAAGAATTGGAGTTATTGGCCGATCAAGAATTGCACAGCATTCTTGACGAATTGAAAACTTTGCATAATACCACCGACTGCTCCGAAAGAGAACGACTGATTCGCGCCATCGAAATACAAAAATATTACAACGAAAATCCCGAAATAGATACTCATTTTCCAAAAATAGAAACCAAAATATTTGGAATCGATTTTGATAGAAGAGTTGTTAAGATGCGCATTACAGAACGATTGGAAGAGAGGCTAAATTCCGGGATGATTGAAGAAGTTCAAGGGCTCTTAACAAGCGGACTAAAACCGGAACAATTGAGTTTTTATGGCTTAGAATACAAATGGGTTACCGATTATTTGGAAGGAAATATTGCCTACGACGAAATGTTCAGACGATTAAATATTGCTATCCATCAGTTCAGCAAAAGGCAAATGACTTGGTTTAGAAGGATGGAGAAGCAAGGATTTGAAATAAATTGGATAGATGGAAATCTTGGCTTATCCGAAAAAATTGCTTTTATTCTCCAAAAATTGCCAAAATAAATCATTTACCGACCCATATCTAGCTATTTTATTTTAAATTTGTTTCTTATTTTTACTATCATAGACCATGAGAATACGCATAGGGCAAGATCCCTTAACAATACAAGATTTCGAAAAGGTGGTACTCGAAAAGCAGCAAGTGCAAATTTCTGAAGAAGCCATCCAAAGAGTTCAAAAAAGTTTTCAGTTTTTGCAGGAATTTTCGAAAGGAAAAATTATTTACGGAATCACTACCGGATTTGGGCCAATGGCTCAATATAAAGTAGATGATGAAGAAATAAAACAACTGCAATACAACTTGATTCGTAGCCATTCTTCCGGATCGGGAAATTTCATCGATACAATCTACGTTAGAGCTAGTATGCTAGCCCGTTTGAATACATTGCTTTTAGGTTTCTCGGGTATTCATCTGAGCGTTGTCAAGCAACTCGAAACATTTCTTAATCTTGAAATATATCCACGAATTCCGGAACACGGTGGAGTAGGAGCCAGCGGAGATTTAGTTCAATTATCACATTTAGCATTGGGATTGTTAGGCGAAGGTGAAGCCGAATATCAAGGGAAAGATTGGGAAATGCCGGAACTCTTCAAAATGCTCGATCTAAAACCAATCGAAATACATATTCGAGAAGGCTTGGGTCTGATTAATGGAACATCGGTTATGACAGGCATTGGAATAATAAATACCCTCAATGCAAGAAAACTTTATCATTGGGCGGTTTATTCCTCTTCTATGATCAATCAATTGGTCGAATCCTACGATGATCATTTTTCAGAACCTTTGAATAGTGTAAAACTTCATCCCGGCCAAAACGATGTGGCTGCCTTGATGCGTAAAATGCTGAATGGTTCGTTGCTTCTAAAGCGCAGAGAAGAAAAACTCTTCAATGGAAATACGAACGGCCAAGCGGTTTTTCTTGAAAAAGTACAGGAATATTACTCCTTGCGTTGTGTACCTCAAGTTCTTGGCCCTATTTTGGAAACCATCGATAATTCATGTCGCGTTCTAATCAATGAAGTGAATTCTGTGAACGACAATCCGGTGATAGACGTAGAACGCAAAAACGTTTTTCATGGAGGTAATTTTCATGGCGATTACGTTTCGTTCGAAATGGATAAACTGAAAATAGGAATTACGAAACTTTCCATGCTCATCGAACGACAGCTTAATTTTTTGATGAACAATAAATTGAACAATATTCTCCCTCCTTTTGTTAACCTAGGAAAATTAGGATTAAATCTTGGCATGCAAGGAGTTCAATTTACAGCCACATCCACTGTGGCCGAAAACCAAACATTGTCGAATCCGATGTATGTTCACAGCATTCCTAATAATAACGATAATCAAGATATTGTGAGCATGGGAACCAACGCTGCATTGATGTGTTCCAGAGTGATTATCAACTCTTATGAAGTGATGGCTATTCACATGATAAGCATTTTACAAGCCGTCGATTTTCTAAATTTTAGCGATAAATTATCTGAGTTTACCAAATTTCACTTCTTTGAAATGCGTAAACTTATTCCTAAATTTGTGGAAGATAGTATTAAATATCTGGAAATCAGACGGATGAAAAACTATTTACTGGACAATCCACTGGAACCAACAAAGCCATGAGCGAAAAAAAATATGCATTGGTTACCGGCGCTTCAAGAGGCATTGGACGTGCCATTGCAAGCGCCTTGGCTCAAGACGGATTTGAGTTGATTTTGAATTTTAAATCGAATACCGTAGAAGCCGAAAAAACCAAACAAATTATCGAGGAAAATGGGGGCAAAGCTTCTCTTTTGCCTTTTGATGTAAGCATACAGTCGGAAGTGGAAAAAGCATTGAGATGGTGGAAAAGTGAGCATGAAAGCGAATATATTCAAGTATTGATAAACAACAGCGGCATAAGAAAAGATGCTTTGCTGGTGTGGATGGAAAACGAAGATTGGAATCATGTTATCAATACCAATCTAAATGCATTTTTTTATTTAAGTCGAATTTTAATTAAAGATATGCTCATCCATAAAAACGGACGAATTATTAATATCGTATCCTTGTCGGGACTAAAAGGATTGGCCGGACAAACCAATTATTCGGCCAGTAAAGGAGGTGTAATTGCTGCTACCAAAGCATTGGCACAAGAAGTAGCCCGAAAAAATGTAACCGTAAATGCAATTGCTCCCGGATTTATCAAAAGCGATATGACCGTCGATTTGGATGAAACTGAACATAAAAAACTAATTCCGATGGGTCGATTTGGCGAAGCCGAAGAAGTGGCCGATTTAGCTGCATTTTTGGCTTCCGAAAAAGCGAAATACATTACTGGACAAATAATTTCAATAAATGGAGGATTGTACACCTAATTTCCAAAAGTAGAAACGCAAATGAAGAGAAGAGTTGTTGTAACCGGATTTGGATTGTACGGTGTTTTAGGAAAAAACATCCATCAAGTCAAGGATTCTTTGTATCAAGGAAAGTCGGGAATTATCTTTGACCAAGAAAGGAAAGATTTTGGATATCAATCCGGGCTAACGGGTTATCTCGAAGAACCGGCTCTAAAAGGTATTTTGGACCGACGAATGCGCATTGGAATGGCCGAGCAAGGGCTTTATGCATTTATGAGCACACAAGAAGCCGTAAAAATGGCCAATCTGGATGAAGATTATTTTGCAAACAATGAAGTGGGAATCTTGTATGGCAACGATTCCTCATCCAAAGCTGTTATTGAAGGAATCGATACACTTCGCGAAAAAAAAGACACTACACGCATGGGTTCAGGAGCCATTTTTCAATCGATGAACTCTACAGTAAGCATGAATCTTTCTGTTATTTACAAATTGCGTGGAATTAACTTCACAGTAAGCGGTGCGTGTGCCAGTGGATCTCATTCTGTTGGAATGGCCTATTTTTTAATTAAAAATGGAATGCAAAACAGCATTGTTTGTGGCGGTGCTCAAGAACTAAACAAATATTCGATGGGTAGTTTTGACGGACTTAGTGCTTTTTCGGCACGCGAAAATGAGCCATCAAAAGCATCACGTCCTTTTGATAGAGACAGAGATGGATTGGTTCCCAGCGGTGGCGCGGCTACGCTCATTCTGGAAGATTTGGAAACTGCACTTCATCGTGGAGCCAATATTTTCGGGGAAGTAATTGGATATGGCGTTTCGTCTGATGGCTCTCATATTTCCCAACCCAATGTGGATGGGCCGTCTCGAGCCATTTATCACGCATTAAAAGACAGCGGACTCACGGCAAAAGAGATCGACTATGTAAATGCGCATGCCACTTCAACACCCATTGGCGATGCCAACGAAGCAAAAGCACTTTTCGATATTTTTGGAAGTAAAATACCCATCAGTTCTACTAAATCGATGACCGGTCACGAAATGTGGATGGGCGGAGCAAGTGAGCTTATCTATTCCTTATTGATGATGCATCACGATTTTATTGCTCCCAATATTAATTTCGAAAATCCCGACGAATATTCTGCCAAGATCAATGTGATTCCAGAAACAAGAAAAGCGAATTTAAATAGAATTCTATCCAATTCATTTGGTTTTGGAGGAACAAATTCGGCCTTGATTATCAGTCGTTTCGAAAAATAGAAATCTATTTTTTTGTAGGCAAAACAATGTAAGAGCAATCAATTTCGCATACCGTATTTTCCCTATCATCCTGAAAAAGAACGATATGTGACTTTGCTATTTTGTCTTCCCAAAGCGTTACATTCGCTTCGGCAAAAACAGTTTTATCTTTGCGGCTACCTTTTAAGTATCGGATAGTCATTTCGAGTGTATTGACACGATAAAGATTTGATTCGAGCATAGACCCAACAGCAAAACCTCCAGCGGTGTCTGCAACACTAGCCAAAATTCCGCCATGCCACAAACCATTAAACAAGTCGCCCACGAATTCGTTCTTGAACGGAATTTCTAAAAAAACATACCCGTTGTTAATTTCACGGACTTTGATTCCGAAAATTTGATTGGCAGGCATTAGTTTTTCAATGGCATACTTGAGCATAATATGCTTCTTTTCCGCCCAGTCTGTGATTAGTTCCATTTTATAAATTTAGGTGGCCAAAATTAAAGATGTTTTTCAATAGGAAGTGCAATATATTTTTTTGTATTTTTTCAAAAGAATGCTTCGCGTTTTTTAAGAAAATATTAACTTCGCAAATGTAAATTTTATCTTCGGAAATTTCTTTATGGGGATTTCCATCCATGAAAATATTTATAAGCATATAAATTCCACATTAACCGCTAAAATTTAAATTATTATCCAATGAATAAAGCCGAAATAATACAAACCGTTAACGAATTCCTGATTGAAGAGTTCGAATTAGATGAAGACTTGCTGGTTCCGTCTGCTACCTGGAAAGAAATTGGAATCGATAGCTTGGATTTTGTTGACATCGTTGTGGTAGTCGAGAATGTGTTTGGCATAAAAATTAAAGGCGAAGAAATGGCCGATGTAAAAACATTGGATGCGTTTTATGATTTTATACAAAAACGATTAAGCTAAAATCATGAGTGGCTGGAAAGGTCAATCAAGAGGAAATTCGCATGGCTATTCTATTTTTATATTCTTAATCAAATATTTTCCGCTTTTTGTTGCTTACGGCCTTTTGCGGGTGGTGAGTTTCTATTTTGTCCTTTTTAGTAAGAAGGAACACCAATATCTTTTTTTTAGTCGCGTTTGTGCAAGTTCGCGCAAGCAAGCATTTTTCAAAATTATTGAAAACAATTATTTGTTTGGACAAATATTGGTCGATAAGATAGCCATTTTAAGTGGTTTTGGAAAGAATTTTTCCTATACACACCAAGGTATAGAGCAAATTCAGAACATGAAAGAAGGGGGTTTTTTGATAGGTGCTCACATGGGAAATTGGGAAATTGCCAGCGAATTATTGGATATTTTTTCGGTAAAAGTAAATATTCTAATGCTGGAAGCCGAAAAAGC
Organism: Draconibacterium orientale; assembly: GCA_020718315.1. Classification (GTDB taxonomy): domain Bacteria; phylum Bacteroidota; class Bacteroidia; order Bacteroidales; family UBA12170; genus UBA12170. The sequence continues at coordinate 10,130 of DYSK01000036.1, read as the reverse complement.
ACAAATCAAAAATCTACTGGAAACCATTCAGGAAAAGAAAATGCATATTATATCCATTCAGGACGATTTATCCCACTTGATCGAAATCCAAAAAGCCCTCGATCGTAAAGAATTGATCGTTCTTCATGGCGATCGGTTTTTAGGAAAAACAATTGAAATGGATTTTTTTGGCCAAAAAGCCCGCTTTCCTTATGGTCCTTTTTATTTGGCTGCAAAATTTAATAAACCAATCAGCTTTGTTTTTGCTTTCAAAGAATCTGCGAAGAAGTATCATTTTTATGCAAGCATTGCAAAAACGTATGCTCCTCTCAGTACCATTGCTCGACGCGAAGAAGAAGTGCGTGAAATTGCAAAAGAATATGTGGGAATTTTGGAGAAAATGGTTGCAAAATATCCAACACAATGGTTCAATTTTTACGATTTTTGGGAAGAAATTTAGCATTCATAAACAACATTTGGTATGGAAAAACAGAAGATTCTTGTTGTAAGTTACTCGCAAAGCGGACAGCTCACCCAAATAGTTTCAAATTTTATGAAACCTTTTATTGCCCAACCCGATAAATTTGCGCTCTATTCTCATGCTATTGTTCCTGAACCTGCATTTCCGTTTCCTTGGACTTCCGAAACATTTTACGATGCTTTCCCGGAATCAGTTACCGAAACGCCTGTCAAGTTGAACGAATTTCCAGCTGAGTTAAAACAAAAGTACGATCTTATTCTATTGGCTTATCAAGTATGGTATCTTTCTCCATCCATTCCCATAACAAGTTTTTTACTGTCGGATGATTTTCTGATATGTGCCGAAAACACACCCGTATTTTCTATAAATGGCTGTCGGAATATGTGGTACAAAGCCCACGACCGTATCTCTTATTTTATTGAAATGGCGAAAGGAACACATATCGGACACCTAGTATTGTTTGACAAAGCCCAGAATTTGATAAGTGTTGTAACCATCATTTATTGGATGTTGAATGGAAAAAAAGATAATTATTTGGGCATTTTTCCAAAACCGGGCGTATCTGATCAGGATATTCAGCAAGCGGAAGTTTATGGAAAAATTCTTGTTGAACATTTTCCGGATCGACTGAATGAAGTGCAGAAAAATATTGTGGAACAAGGCGGTGTAATTGTGATTCCACACCTGATGAGTATGGAAAAGAAAGCCAAACGCCTTTTTCAAATATGGGCTAAATTTGTTCAGAAAAAAGGAGAGGCAGGAAATCCGAAACGGCAATTTCGATTAAAGCTTTTCAAATATTATTTGCTCTTTATGATTTATTTTGTTTCCACAATAGCTATGCTTTTATTTTACCTTTTTTATCCGGTCAATTATAAGAAAATTAAAGCTAACATCAAGCATTATCAAGGAATCTGAAAACATATTCTATCTATAAATCTCATTTCAATGTTAATAAAACGTTGATTACTTTCAGTTAAAAAGTCATCATTCCGCGACAAATTAATATATTTGTTCTCGATAATTAACAATTACAAAGTGGGAAACGTTTACATTACCGCATTATCTAAATTTTTACCTAATCGAGCCATTTCAAACAACGAATTGGAAGATTATTTAGGCTATATTGGAGGTATTCCATCAAAATCGAGGCTATTAATTTTAAGAAATAATAAAATCCAAACGCGCTATTATGCCATCAATAAAGATGGATTGAGCACCCATACCAACGCAGAACTCACGGCCGAAGCAATCCGTGGTTTGGCCAATGGAAGTTTTCAACTAACTGATATGGAAGTTTTGGCCGGAGGAACAACTTCTCCAGATCAATTGGTTCCTTCGCACATCAGTATGGTTCAAGGCGAATTAGGCATCAAACCAATAGAAATTCTTTCTGCTGCCGGTAGTTGCAATGCAGGCATGCAAGCATTGAAATATGGATATCTTTCGGTGCTTTCGGGAAATTCAAAAAATGCTGTTTGTTCAGGTTCCGAAAAATTATCGACTTGGATGCATGCCCGTAATTTTAAGAAAGAAACAGATCGATTGGTAGAACTAGAAGAAAATCCAATCGTCGGTTTCGAGAAAGATTTTTTGCGCTGGATGTTGTCGGATGGAGCAGGAGCCGCCTTGTTGGAAAACAAACCCAATGCAAAAGGGCTTTCCTTGCAAATTGATTGGATTGAGTTCAAATCTTATGCAAACGAACTCAAAACATGTATGTATGCAGGTTCGGAAAAATTGGAAAATGGAAACATTATTCCTTGGCGCGATTTATCTGCTAATGAACAAGCTGAAAAATCTATCTTTTCATTGAAGCAAGATGTAAAAATTTTAGGCGAAAACATTGTCGAAAAAGGCAACGAGTTTATGCTTGAATTAATGGAAAAATATCAGTTCGGTCCAGATGATTTTGACTATTTCTTACCGCATTTGTCCTCCGAATATTTTCGACCCAAAATTGTTGCTATAACACGAAAAACAAATGTTGAAATTGCAGCAGAGAAATGGTTTACCAACCTCAATAGAGTAGGAAATGTGGGCGCAGCTTCCATCTATCTCATGTTAGAAGAACTGTTTTATTCTGGTAAATTAAAAAAAGGCGAAAAACTTTTCTTAATGATACCCGAATCGGCTCGCTTTTCCTATGCGTTTAGCATGTTAACAGTTGTATGATAAAGCATAATAATCAGTTTGGAATGAAAGTTTATTAATGATTAATTTTAGAAAGTTATAAATTTTGTTGTGATCCACAAATAATTAATTAAAGCACAGGAGGTTAAAATGAAAAAAAATGGTTTAATACTCGTCTTCTTTTTCTTTCTTTTCGCAGCTATGAGTCATCCGCCAAAGAGTTTAAGTTTAAAATTTGATCTAAAATCGCAAGAATTGCAGGTGAATATTGAACACGGCGTTTCGGATGTCACAAATCATTATATTAGCAATGTAGTAGTGGCGGTGAATGGAAAAGAAGTTCTCAACCAAAATTATACTATTCAAAAAAACAACAAAAGCGAAGATATTCTTTTTAAGCTCGAAAATATTAATAAAAACGACTTAATTGAAGTAACAGCAACTTGTGTTAAATGGGGTAAAAAATCCCAAATATTAACGGTTGAATAAATGTTCGTATCTCAAAATGAAATATCAAATTATTTGCCGCAACGTCCGCCAATGATATTTGTAGATTCACTCATAGAATACAACAGTAGTTTATATATTTCCAGCTTCTTACCTCAAAAAAATACGCTCTTTTGTCAGAATGGTTTTTTTGAAGAGTCTGGAATAATCGAAAATATGGCTCAAACTGCCGCTTTGGGAGTAGGTTACGATGCAGTCCAAAATAATAAACCAGTGCCTTTGGGTTTTATTGGAGCGATAAAAAATCTGTCATTATACCAACTACCTAAGATCGAAAATACTATCTCAACAAAAGTTACAGTTCTTCATACTGTTTTAAATGCCAGTATAGTAAAAGCAGAAATTTTTCAATTTGAAAAATTGATGGCCGAAGGGGAATTAAAAATATTCCTTAACCCATTGAAAGGAGCTGAATTATGAAAAAAAATGAAGTGCCTCAAGACGATGCAAATATGCTGGAAGGAAAATTTAAAGAGCCTTGCTATGCAATAGATGAAAATGGAAAATACACTACTGTAGGAAGTGTTGGATGGGAAGCTAAAAATATAATAATGCAAGATGCTTGGGACGAAGTAGATCAGCGCATTGAAAAAGTAAAACAACAGGTAATTAGCGGATATTTTAGTCCAATAGCCTATTATATGGAAAAGAATTTGATGGACGTAAAAATCTTAGCTGCTTATGTTGGATTGTGGAGATTTAAGGTGAAACGGCACCTGAAAATGAAACATTTTGATAAATTGAACGATGAAATTTTGGCTAAATATGCTGAAACTTTTGATATAGAACTAACAATACTCAAAAATAAGGAACTGAACTAAATGAATGTAATCTTTGAGCATAATCAAGCTGCACATTGCGAAAATGGAGTTACTTCCAATCTTTTTAAGTACTATGGATTAAGCCTGAGCGAGCCTATGATTTTTGGAATTGGTTCTGGTTTGTTTTTTGCATATTTGCCTTTTCTAAAAGTAAATCATATTCCTGTAACTACTTTCAGACCTTTGCCCGGATTTATTTTTAAACGTGCTGCAAAACGATTAGGATTCGATATTAAAAGAAAACGCTTCTCCAATCCCGATAAAGCCATGCTCGAATTGGACAAAAAATTGGAACAAGGAATTCCGGTTGGAATGTTAGTTGGTGTTTATCATCTCACTTACTTTCCAAAACCCTATCGTTTTCATTTTAATGCTCACAATTTGGTCGTTTATGGCAAAGAGGATGGGAACTATCTAATTAGCGATCCAATTATGGAAACACCAACAAAGCTTACGTATAAAGAACTTCGCAGAGTTCGTTATGCTCGAGGTGTATTTGCGCCAAAAGGTCATATGTATTGGGCAGAGAAATTGCCCGAAAAAATCAATCTCAAGGAGGCCATCGTAAAAGGTATTGTTCAAACTGCTAAATCCATGTTACGTATTCCCTTTCCTATGTTTGGAATAAAAGGAATTAAATATTTGGCCGAACAAGTTAGAAAATACCCTCAAAAATTAGGGGAAAATAAAGCAGCCCAATACCTCGGACAAATTGTACGCTCTCAAGAAGAAATTGGAACTGGAGGCGCCGGATTTCGTTTTATGTTTGCCGCATTTTTACAAGAAGCGTCCGAAATCTTAAAACAACAAAGCTTGCATCATTTATCTATGGAAATGACTGAAATTGGCGATTTATGGCGTGAGTTTGCGGTAGAAACAGCACGAATTGTTAAAAAAAGATCATCCCTCGAAAATCCATACGATGGTGTAGCCAATCTGCTTCTCACCATTGCCGAAAGAGAAAGAAAAGTGTTTCAAGAATTATTAAAGATTAAAAATATCAATCCATGAGCAAATTGAATAACTCGACTGAAATAAAAGTTCGTTTTAGCGAAGTGGATAGTTTGCGAATTGTTTGGCATGGCCACTATGTAAAATACCTCGAAGATGCTCGTGAAGCTTTTGGAAATAAATATGGACTCGGTTATTGCGATGTCGAGAAAGCTGGTTTTGCAACACCCATCGTAAAAGTGGATATTGAATATAAACGTCAGTTGCGCTATGGCGATAGTGCTATTGTTGAAGTAACTTATGTAGATTCATCTGCTGCAAAATTGATTTTCGATTATGTGGTTAGACTTAAATCAACCGACGAAATTATCGCCACTGCACGAACAATTCAGGTTTTTCTGTTCTTAGATTCACGTGAACTATCGCTTAATATCCCCGATTTTGTTATCGAGTGGAAAAAGAAATACAGTTATATTTAAAACGATGCACGAAGTTTTTGTACATAGCACTTATTTAGTCACTTCGCTTGGGTTTGGAATTCGAGAGAATATGGACAAATTGTACCATGAACAAAGCGGTAGCACTTTAATTCACGATCAAAAATATTCTCCCGAAGCGTTCTTCGGCTCAAAAATCGAACACCTTCGTTTTGCAACTGAATTTGAAAATCAGTTTCCGAGTTTATCCATCGAATATACTCTTTTCGAAAAATTACTGTTGTTTGTCATTCAGAAAAGCATTCAAAATATTTCCTTTCCACTTAACACGAAAGATACCTTATTAATTATCTCTTCTACTAAAGGAAATATCGATTTATTGGCAAAATCGGAACGGGATAAATGGGAAAAAGAAAGAATTTTCTTGTGGAAATCTGCTGAATATATTCAGAAATTTTTTAAACTCGAAAACAAAGTAGCGATCATTTCAAATGCATGTATCAGTGGAGTAGAAGCTATTTCGGTAGGTGCCAGATTTATCCGATCTGGAAAATTTAAAAACGTGATTGTTGCCGGCGCCGATATTCTCTCTGAGTTTGTTGTTTCCGGTTTTCAATCTTTTCAATCCTTGAGCCTCGAACAATGTAAACCTTTTGATAGCGGAAGAAGCGGATTGAATTTGGGTGAAGCGGCGGCTGTGCTTATTTTGTCATCCTCCGAAAACAAATCCTTTGCAAAAGTGCTTGGCTCAGCTTCTAGTAACGATGCAAACCATATTTCCGGACCTTCGCGCAGTGGCGATGGATTATTTTTGGCAATTCAATCTGCTCTTATGGAGTCAGAAATTACTGCCAATCAACTGGATTTTATTTCTGCCCACGGCACTGCCACGGATTACAACGACGAGATGGAAAGCAAAGCCTTGAGTTTAGCCAATTTAGAATCTGTTCCGGTAAACAGCCTAAAAGGCTATTGGGGACATACCTTAGGTGCTGCAGGTCTAGTAGAATCAATTGTTTCTATAGAAGCAATGAAAGAAAACAAATTGATAAGAACCCTTGGCTATGAAAATCATGGCGTTTCAAAAAATATTTCAGTTGTAGCAAGTACTAAAACGCACAGAATTGATACTTTTTTAAAGACGGCCTCCGGTTTTGGCGGAACAAATGCCGCTATCATTTTTCAAAAACACAACCAGCATGACTAAAATTGTGAAACATATCTTTTTTAGCCAGGACAAATTGTTTGTTGATTTTCAAAAGCAATTTAGTTTTGAAAGCAATTTAAACTTTGGAGCGACCTTTAAAAGTTTATACAAAGCATTGAAATTGGATTATCCAAAATATTTTAAAATGGATAGCTTAAGTAAATTGGGTTTTCTTGCAGCCGAAATTTTACTGCAAGATTCGAAACTAAGAGCGATGCATCGCCCGGAGAAAATTGGAATCGTTATTGAAAATTCGTCATCCACAATACTGATGGATACAAAACACCAAGAAACACTCAATAACAAAGAAGCATACTTCCCAAGTCCGGCAAATTTTGTTTATACGCTACCAAACATCCTGACCGGCGAAATTTGTATTCGACATAAGATTCAGGGCGAAAATGTAATGTTTATTTCTAGTAAATTTGATGCAGAAATGATTGCAACTTACGTGGAAAAACTGTTCGACGACAAGAAAATAACGGCCTGTTTGGCCGGATATATCGAAATAAACGAAGAAAATTATGAAGCCTTTTTGCTTCTAATTGAAAATTCATTTAAAGATCCAATAAACGAAAAACAACTTATAGATATTTATTCAAAATACAAAAACAGAACAAACGCATGGAAAAATTAATTCAGGAATTAAAACAAGAAATAATAGAGGCTTTAAATTTGGAAGATATGGAGCCGGATGATATCGATGAATCTGAACAACTCTTTGGAAATGGCCTGGGTTTAGATTCCATCGATGCACTTGAGCTTATTGTTCTCTTAGAAAAAAACTATGGAATCAAAATAGAAAATCCTAAAGACGGAAAAACAATTTTTTATTCTGTTAAAACCATGGCTGAATACATTCAAGCACATAAAAAGTAATTTCAAATTAAATGGACGATAGAATCGCAATTACTGGCATTGGAATAGTTTCTGCTTTGGGAATTGGGGTAGAACAAAATCTTCATGCTTTGCTAAATGGTAAATCGGGAATAAAAACCATTCAAATTCTCGATACAATCCATAAAGCAGATTTGCCTGCCGGCGAAATTTCGTTTACCGATGAGCAATTGGCTGAAATTCTGGGTTTCTCGCTAAACAAAAACTGGACAAGAACCAGCTTATTGGGTTTGCTGGCTGCAAAGGAAGCTTATTTTCAAGCTAAATTGAACGAAGATTCAAAAAGTAAGAAAGGAATTGTTTCGGCCACAACGGTAGCCGGAATGCGCAAAAGTGAGCAACATTATACTGATTTTATTCATCATGGAATTGGCGAAGATTTTATTGGAACCCACGACGCAGGCGATAGTACAGAAAAACTGGCCGATGAACTTGGTATTCATGATTATCTGACTACGATTTCAACTGCTTGCTCTTCGTCGGTTAATTCCATAATGTTGGGAGCTCGTTTGTTAAAAAATGGACTAATTGATAAGGTTTTGGTCGGAGGTACTGATTCGCTTTCTAGATTTACTTTGAACGGATTCAATAGTTTGATGATCTTAGATAAGCAAGCCTGTCGCTCCTTTGATGATTCGCGCGCAGGTTTGAATTTGGGTGAAGGAGCCGCTTATTTAGTCTTAGAACGCGAAAACGAAGTAGGCGAGAAGCCTGTTTTAGGGTTTATAAAAGGTTTCGCAAACGCCAACGATGCTTATCACCAAACTGCATCTTCACCCGAAGGAAAAGGAGCTGTTTTGGCAATGAATCAAGCCCTCAAAATGGCGAACCTAAATCCAAATCAAATAGATTATATTAATGCACATGGCACGGCTACTCTTAACAATGATTTGTCCGAAGGATTAGCTATTCAAGAAGTTTTTGGTTCAAATATACCCATGGTAAGCTCTACAAAACCATTTACCGGTCACACACTTGGCGCCGCTGGTGCCATCGAAGCTGTTTTTTGCGTGATGGCCATGAAAAATAAGCTGGTTTACCCTAATTTGAATTTTCAAACGCAAATGAAAGAGTTGGATTTTCAGCCCATAAAAGAACTTCTTCTAAATGTGGAATTAAAATATATTTTATCCAATTCCTTTGGTTTTGGAGGAAATAATTCCTCCATCATTTTCTCAAAACAGTAATATATGGCAATCTATATCAATGGAATAGGCGCAATTTCTCCACAAGAAACGAAAAATAACCGGGTTTTTTTGGAGACTATTTTAGAATATTCATCTGCCTATTTACCTATTTCTGAACCCAATTACAAGGATTACATCGACCCGAAAGATATGCGCAGGATGAGTAAAATAATCCGCAATGGAATTGCGGCTGCTCGTATCAGTTTAGACGACAGTGGACTAAAAATGCCCGAAGCAATTATTACTGGTACTGGATTAGGCTGTGCAATCGATACGGAGAAATTTTTGATAAGTATGGCGGAAAATAAAGAATCCTTGCTTACGCCAACAAATTTTATTCAATCAACACACAATACTATTGGAGGTAGTATAGCCATCGGATTGGGATGCCATCATTACAATATGACCTATGTTCATCGCGGCTTTTCATTTGAAACCGCCGTCCACGATGCAATGATGATGATGCAAGCAAATGAAATTCAAAATGCTTTGGTTGGGGGTTTCGACGAAATGACTGATAACCACATCGTTTTGCTTAAATCGAGCGGCGATTATCAAAAAAATGGATTCTCTAACTTTGAGTTAAAACAGGCATCCTGTAGCGGAACTATTGTAGGACAAGGCGCCAGTTTTTTTGTGCTAGAGAAAGAAAAAAAACCGAATAGTTACGCTCAATTACTGGATATTAAGATGCTTTACAAACCAAAATCGAAACTGCAAATTCAAGAAACAATCCTCGCATTTTTGGCGAAAAATAATTTAAATCCGGAAAATATTGATTTGCTTTTGATGGGCTATAATGGCATACATGCGGAAACACGAATTTACAATGCTATCGCTGACGAATTGTTTGCAAAAAAAACTATTGCATGGTTTAAGCATTTATGTGGCGAATATTATACAGCCTCTGCCTTTGGTACATGGGTTGCAGCACAAATTCTGCAAAAACAGCAATTACCCGAAAGTATTTTATATATGGGAAAAAATGAAGGAGAGATAAATACCATACTGTTATACAATCAGTTTCAGCAAGAAGAACATAGTTTAATTTTGTTTTCGAAATGTTGAATTATAGAAATATAGGATTTTTGTTTCTGGCAAGCGAATTTTTTCTTGCAGTATTGTTTATTTTGCAATGGATTTCGGTGTTCTTTCTAACGCTACCCTTGATTATAATACTTATTTTTTTTGTTTATGGCTCCGTTCATATTCAATCTAATTTTTATTTTCATTCGCAAAACAAGCTTAAGAATCAGAAAGCGGTCTTACTCACTTTCGACGATGGCCCCGATCCGATGATAACGCCTCAAATTCTAGAACTCCTGAAAAAAAACAATAGGAAAGCTGTGTTTTTTCTGATTGGAGAAAAAGCGCAAAAATATCCGGATCTGGTAGCTAAAATAGTAGAAGCTGGACATACTATTGGAAATCATTCGTTCCGACACGGCTATTTTTTCGACTTCAAATCTTCGAGAAAAATGATTGAAGAAATTAAAACAACATCCGAAATACTTGAAAAGCAAAGTGGAA
>DYSK01000035.1 GCA_020718315.1 Draconibacterium orientale | reverse complement strand
AAGTCGTTGACATTGCCGACGAAGTTGGAAAAGATATCGCCATGCAAGTTGCAGCGATGAACCCAATAGCTTTAAATCAAGATGCAGTCGAAAAATCGGTAATCGAACACGAATTGGAGCTTTTCCGCGATGTTGTTCGTCAAGAAGGAAAACCTGAAAATATGGTTGACAAAATTGCCCTTGGAAAACTGAACAAATTTTTCAAAGAAAGCACCTTATTGAATCAGGATTTTATTAAAGACGCCAAACAAGATGTTAGTGCATATCTAAAAAGTGTAGATAAAGACCTAACCGTTAGCGCATTCAAACGTTTTACCTTGTCCTAATCAAAAAGTACATATAGGTATCGGAAGAGCTGCATCCATGATGTGGCTCTTTTTTTTATTAAAAAGAAATAGGAAGATGCCTTTGTATAATTTCGGTCAGTTTTTCGGGGGAAAATGGTTTGCTGATGTATTCGTTCATCCCAACTAGAAAACAATTCTCAATATCCTCTTTTACAGTGTTAGCCGACAAAGCAATAATAATGGCCGGTTTCAGATTTTTCTGTTTTTCGATCATCCGAATGTTGATAGTGGCATCAAATCCGTTCATTTTTGGCATCTGAATATCCATCAGCACTATCCTAAATTCACCTTCCTGAAAACGTTCAATCGCCTCTAATCCGTTTTCGGCAATTTCGACCGGAAAACCGAGCTTTTTGAGCGTAAAAAAGGCAATTTTTTGATTTATTTTATTGTCTTCGACCAATAAAACCGGCAGTTGTCCGGGAGTCAGCTTTTCCGTATTCTTAAGATCGGTTTCCATTTTTCCTAAATTTAAACTAAATCCAAAAGTGCTTCCTTTGTATTCGTCGCTTTCAAAAGCGATTTCTGCACCCAAAACAGTGCAAATCTTTTTAGCGGTTGCCAAACCCAAACCAATTCCTTGATACCCTTTTGTACTAGAGGAATCAACTTGAGTGAACATCGAAAACAAACCGCTGTGCAATTCTCTTTTTATTCCAATGCCGGTATCTTTAATTTTGAAATTTATCCGATAATAGTCTTCCGTTTGTTTCTCCAATTGAATTAAAACATGAACAAATCCCTTTTCAGTAAATTTGATGGCATTGTTGATAAAAATATGGAGTAGCATTTGGATTTTTTCCTGGTCGCCAATAAGCATTTCGGGCAATCCTTGCGCTAAAAAACATTGTAAATCAATGGCTTTCGATTCGGCTTGCGCTAAATACTTCGATTGAATATCGACCACCAAATCTTTAATCTTAAACGGCTTATTCTTGACCAAGTATTTTTTTTCCTCTGTCGATTCAAGTAAAAGCATCGCTTCTACCATTTCCAGCAGCGCCGTGCCCGACTGTTTAATATTCTCAATCAACTCTTGACTTTGGCTATCGTCGAGGCGCGATTGTAATAAAGAACTGCTCCCCAAAATCCCATGAAGCGGAGTCCGAATCTCATGACTCAAATTGGCTAAAAACGTTTGCTTACTTTTTTCGCCTACCAAAGCTCTATTTTGTGCCAACTTTATTTCCTTTTCAAATTGAAGACGTTCGGTCAAATCAAAACAGCAAACCATCACTCCTTCAATATGCATAGTAGCATCAATCATTGGAAATAGATATGCATTGATCAAGAACTGCTGATTGTCGGACTTTAATCCGATTTCCCTGTTTTGTATTTCCTTTCCACTGTTCAAAACCTCCGCTTCTATTTTTTCCAATTCCTGAAAATAAGCCTCCAATTCTAGTTTGCTATTTGTATTACCAACCAATTCGTCGGGGGCAATATTTGTCCAAGCGGCAAATGTTTGATTTGCATACGTATAAGAAAGCGTTAAATCCTTAAAATAAATGGCTACAGGCATGATAGAAAGAAAGCCATGAAGTTGGGAAAGGGCTGTTTTCATGACCGAAAAAGCCTCCTTGTTTTTCAACCTTACTCTTAACAATTCGATCTCCCTACTTTTCTTTCGCAGTTGAGATTGCAATTGTTTAACCTGACCAACTTCCAACGTATTGGCATGCTCTTCTTCGCTCTCTTTTTCTAAGTGAGACGAAATAGGCAAATTACAATCCCTATTTTTTTCGATGGGTAACATAGATCTAAGTGTTGATTTACAACAATTAAGCCAAAAAATGCAATTTATTAGTTTACACTAAATCAATTCCTTGTAAAATGAATACAAATTGAAGGGTCTAAGAATGAGAATTTTTCTTAAAAATCAAAATTTCAGAAGTGCTTCTCGAATACCATTTGCATCAATTTTGCAAATTTTGTTTAACTCATCAGGAGTTCCATGTTCAATAAATTCGTCAGGTATTCCAAGTGTTTGAATGTTGGAAGAATAATTGTGCGCCGCCTTAAATTCGGCAACAGCACTGCCTAAACCACCTTTCAGACTGCCGTCTTCGATACATAATATTTTCTGAAATCCAGCAAATATCTGATGCAATAAGGCCTCATCGAGCGGTTTTAAAAATCGCATATCGTACACCGCCACGCTCAGCTTGCTATCGTTCGAGGAATTTATCGCGTCCAAAGCTCTATTTCCGATAGGTCCAAGGCTCACAATGGCAATATCTTTGCCTGCTTTGATCTTTCTTCCTTTTCCAATTGGTAGGATTTCGGGCGTATTTTTCCAATCAATCAGAACTCCACGACCACGAGGATAGCGAATTACAAATGGCCCATCAGAATAGTTTTCGGCAGTAACCATTAGATTTCTGAGCTCGTTTTCGTTCAATGGGGAAGAAATAATCATATTTGGCACTGTTCGCAGATAAGCTAAATCAAAAACACCATGGTGAGTTGCTCCGTCTTCGCCCACCAAACCGGCTCTATCAAGGCAAAAAACCACCGGTAATTTTTGCAAAGCCACATCATGGATGAGCTGATCATAGGCTCTTTGCATAAAAGTAGAATAAATTGCACAAAAAGGTTTCATTCCGGCCGCAGCCAATCCGGCAGCAAAAGTAACCGCATGTTGCTCCGCAATTCCTACATCAAATGCCCTATTTGGAAAAGCTTCGATGAGTTTTGTCATGGAAGTTCCTGTTGGCATCGCGGCAGTGATTCCAACAATTTTTTCATTTTTCCTGGCCATTTCAACCAATGTTTCGCCAAAGACATCTTGGTATTTAAGCGGCAAATCTGTGCTGCTTTGAGCAATCAATTCCCCTGTCGTTTTATCAAAATTCCCAGGAGCATGAAAAGTAATCGGGTCCAATTCTGCTGTATTGAATCCTTTTCCTTTTTTTGTGATGATATGCAATATCTTGGGGCCGGGAATATCTTTCATATCATTCAAAATCCGAACCAACCGCAAAACATTGTGCCCATCTTCTGTCCCAAAATATTTAAAATTAAGCGATTCAAACAAATTGCTTTTTCGCAAAATAGATGTGGTGATAGCCGCCTCGAGGCTTTTAAAAAAAGATTGAGTACGGCTCACATATTTATTTCGAGAGCCCAAAATACGCCAAACTCTATTTTTAAATTTGTTGTAAGCTTTTGATTTGGTGGTGTTTTTTAGATATTGATGCAGAGCACCACCGCCTTTATCAATTGAAATACCATTGTCGTTCAATATTAAAAGCAAATTGGCTTTTGATACGCCGGCATTGTTCAGTCCTTCCATAGCCATTCCTCCCGACATAGCTCCATCGCCAATAATAGCAATATGTTGACGCAAAGGTTCTCCTTTGAGATTGGCAGCTACAGCCATTCCGAGTGCAGCCGAAATGGATGTAGAAGCATGGCCTACACCAAACGCATCATATTCACTTTCGTTCATTTTCGGAAAACCGGAAATTCCATTTAGTTTGCGGTTTGTTTTAAACGCATCGCGGCGTCCGGTAAGGATTTTATGCGGATATGCCTGATGACCAACATCCCAAATTATTTTATCATAAGGAGCATTGAACACATAATGCAAAGCGATGCTTAGCTCAACCGTTCCCAAACTCGAGGCTAAATGCCCCGGATTCGACGAAATAACTTCAATGATTTGTTGGCGTAATTCTTTCGCCAGAATAGGCAATTCGCCCAAAGGGATTTTTTTTAAATCGCTCGGATTGTTTATGCTATTCAGTATGTTTTCTTTTTGCTTCACCTGCTTATTCATCAAAAGCAAAAATACTGAAGATTTCTTGGTTTACGGATTATTCTTCTCTTTTTGCTCAATTTGCAAAACAGGACGCTTTCTCAAAATTATTAATCCGATCGATCAATTTAGAAATGTCTATTTTTGCATAAAAAGAAATCATTGAAAAAAGGGATTGCAATTCTCGGTGCAACAGGCTCTATTGGGATGCAGGCTATGGAATTGCTTGCTTTGGATAATTCGTACAGCATTGAATTGCTAAGTTGCCATTCCAATGCTTCAACTATGGCCCTACTAATTGATCAGTTCAAGCCCAAACAAGTAGTGGTTACCGAGAAAAAAGCTTATGATTGGCTTTATCAACAGAAAATGAATTCAAAAACTCAAATTCTTTTTGGTGAAGAAAACTTACTAAAAGCGATTGAATCGCCAGAAATACAGAGCGTTTTGAATGCCATAGTTGGTTTTTCGGCCTTAAAACCGCTTATTCAATCCATTAAAAGTAGAAAGCAAATTCTTTTGGCCAACAAAGAAAGCTTAGTCATGGCCGGCGAACTAATTATGAATTTAGCTGCTGAATATAAAAGTACTATTCTACCTATTGATTCGGAACATTCGGCTATTTATCATTGTTTATTGGGAGAGGACAATGCCGCCATTGAGAAAGTAATTTTAACTGCAAGTGGCGCCCCTTTTCTGAATTTCTCTTCTGAAGAATTGAAACATGTTTCGCCGGCTATGGCTTTAAAACATCCTATTTGGAAAATGGGCAAAAAAGCAAGCGTAGATTCGGCAAATTTTATGAACAAAGGGCTGGAGATTATTGAAGCACGCTGGCTATTTAAATTAAAACCGCATCAATTGGATGTTGTTATTCATCCTCAATCGGCCATTCATAGTTTTGTGCAGTTTACCGACGGAAGTCTAAAAGCCCAAATTGGAGCGGCAGATATGCACTTGCCCATCCATTATACACTCGATTATCCAAATCGAAAAAAACAAACTTTTTCCACTTTTTCACCAATAGATTATCCCAAACTCACTTTTAGGCAAGCAGATCGCGAAAAATTTCGTAATCTTGCACTCGCATTTGAAGCCTTAAAAAAGGAGGGAAATGCGCCGGCTATTTTAAGTGCTGCCAATGACGTTGCTGTTGATGCATTTTTGGAACACAAATGGCCTTTTTACAGAATTCCTGAATTGGTGGAAGAAATGTTGCCAACGCAACCCTATTTCGCCCATCCAGATTTAGAAACACTACTAGAAACAACAACAAAATGCTCTGCCGAAAGCAAAGCTTATATAAAAAAGAATAAAAAATAAATATGGATATATTGATTAAAATACTTCAGCTCTTATTAAGTCTTTCCATCTTGGTAATCATTCATGAATTTGGTCATTTTGCTGCTGCCAAGTTATTTAAAACCAAAGTGGAAAAATTTTATCTTTTTTTCAATCCATGGTTTTCCATTTTTAAATTTAAAAAAGGCGACACAGAATACGGAATTGGTTGGTTGCCTTTGGGCGGCTACGTCAAGATTGCCGGAATGATTGACGAATCGATGGATAAAGAGCAAATGAGCCAGGAACCACAACCTTGGGAATTCCGATCGAAACCGGCTTGGCAAAGACTTATCATTATGCTCGGTGGTGTAATCATGAATGTGGTTCTGGCTATTGTGATTTACATCGTGATGATGGCCGCATTTGGCGAGCAATATTTACCAACTTCGTCTGTGAAATACGGCATTCAGGTTGACTCGTTGGGCAGAGAAATGGGCTTGCAAAATGGAGATAAGATTTTGAGCGTCGATGGAGTGGAAGTTGAGAATTTCCTAAAAATTCCGGCACAAATCATTATGGAACAAGCCAAAACGGTTCAAATTGAACGGAATGGAGAATATGCCGACATACATATTCCAAGTGGTTTTTTATCTAAATTGATAAAATCGGAAAATGTAGGATTTATTGTCCCACGAATGCCTGTTCGCATTAGCGGGTTTGCAAAAGAATCCTTGGCCGAAAAGGCCGGACTGCAAGCAAACGACTGGATTTTGGCCATCAATGGAAAAGAAATTACGTATTTCGATCGGTTTGGAAATTTTGCCGACAGTGTAAAAGCCCATACGAACGACAAAGTAGAAGTGTTGGTAGATCGGGATGGCCAACAAATGAATTTTTTGGTTGATGTTAGTGCCGAAGGTCTCTTAGGCGTAAGTGTTGGCGTTGATCCGGAGCATGATTTTGTGTGGAACAGCAAGAAATACAGTTTGATAGCAGCCGTTCCAGCCGGTTTTGTAAAGGCGCAAGACGGAATAACCAACTATTTAAAACAACTTAAACTGCTTTTTGCTCCCGAAGTACAAGCGTATAAATCAGTTGGCGGTTTTATGCGAATAGGAAGTATTTTCCCTGCAACCTGGGATTGGATTCGCTTTTGGGAACTCACTGCCTTTTTATCAATCATGCTTGCGGTGCTGAATATTTTGCCTATTCCGGCTTTGGATGGCGGACATGTTTTATTTCTCCTTTATGAATTGATTGCCCGCAGAGCACCAAGCGAGAAGTTTTTAGAATACGCCCAAATCGTTGGGATGGTACTGCTTTTCGGATTGCTTATCTTAGCGAATGGCAACGATATTTATCATTATTTTATCAAATAAATTATACTAAAAGTGTGGAAACAATCGCCACTAAAAAAGTCTATTTCTTTTCGGACGCACATCTAGGCATTCCCGATCACGATTCAAGCCTAAAACGCGAAAGATTGATTATTGCTTTTTTGGATAGTATAAAAAATGAAGCGCAGGAAATATATATGATGGGCGATTTGTTCGACTTTTGGTTCGAATACAAAAATGCGATCCCAAAAGGCTATGCACGCTTGCTCGGCAAATTGGCAGAAATTACCGATAGCGGAATTCCGATTTATTTTTTTCGCGGAAACCACGATCTGTGGGCATTTGAATATCTTCAACAAGAACTGAATATCCAAATTGAACGAAAACCTCAAATTAAAGAAATTCTAGGAAAAAGATTTTATCTGGCTCATGGCGACGGCTTGGGTACGGGCGATTATGGATATAAATTTATAAAGAAAGTTTTTGAATTCAAACCCAATCAGTGGCTTTTCCGATTGCTTCATCCGGATTTGGGTTTGCAAATGGGACTATTTTTCAGTCGGCGAAGTCGCTATGCAAACGAAGCACGAAACAACAAGGAGAAAAAAGAGAACAATCAAAAGCCAATACTCCAAAGTCGCTTGCCTGTTTTCGCCAAAGATCTTTTAGCAAAAGGGGTCAAAATAGATTATTTTGTAATGGGACATTTCCATCGGATGGAAAACTTAGATTTAGGCAACAACGCCCGTTTCATTTTTCTGGGCGATTGGATAAACCGATTTTCGTATGGCGTTTTCGACGGAGAAACTTTTGAATTAAAACAATTTAAATACGAAATTTAGCTGTGTTGTTTTATTAATTTTAGCAATTGATCTGCCTGAATCACTCCAGATTGTCTGAACAATTGATTCCCATTTTTATAAAGTGCGATAGTGGGAACGTTTCGAATTTGTAGTTTTTGAGCAATTGCCTGATTTTTGTCCACATCAATTTTCAAAATTTTCACTTGATCGCCCAAAACTTCCTTTACTTGCTTTAAAATGGGCGGCATCATTTTGCAAGGACCACACCATTCGGCCGAAAAATCGATAAGGATCGGAATATCTGATTTGATTATCTCAAAAAAATTGGCCATCTGTTTATTTTTTATTTAAAAATGCAATGCTGTGACAAGCTACCAAAGCGGCTGTTTCGGTGCGCAATCGGCTCGACGAAATAGATACTAAATGGGTATGAGCCAACTTGGCCATCTCGATTTCTTTTTGACTAAATCCGCCTTCGGGACCTATAAAAATGAGTGCATCTTCCGCGGGTTTCACAAAGTTTTCTATACGTTCGTCGGCAGGAGCTTCACACCAAGCCATGAGTTTAGCCGAAGCAGTGACGTGTTTCAATACATCCGCAAACTTCATCATTGGGTTCAGGATTGGATGATAGGCTTTCAACGATTGTTTCATAGCGGCCGAAATCACTTTTTCTAAACGATCCGATTTTATTGAAGTCCGTTCGGAATGTTCGCACAAAATGGGTGTTATTTCATCTACACCTATTTCGGTTGCTTTTTCCAAAAACCATTCGAAACGTTCGATGTTTTTGGTTGGGGCAACAGCCAAATGAAGCCGATAGTTTCTCTTTCCATATTTTTCGAACCGATGAAGGATTTGAAGAGTGCATCTTTTGGGATGATTTTCCAGAATAATCGCTTTCATCAGATTGCCTTTTCCGTCGGTAAGCCAAACTTCATCATTGATCTCTAATCGCAGAACTCGCACAGCATGTTTAGATTCTTCTTCGGTGAGCTGATAAAATTCAATGTTCTGAATATCTGGTGTGTAAAACAAATGCATATACTAATTGGCTTAATTAAAAATTAAACTCAGCTTCAAGGCGCTTATTTCCGGTAGCAATTTTTACAGAATCCTCAAAAATACTATCCAGTTTTAGTTGAAGTTGCATTTCCAAGTCTTTGGCTTTTAGTTTTGTAAGTAAAATGATGGCATTTGTATAAATTCCTTCAATTTTTTCTTGTTGTTTGGCGTAGTAGGTCAGGTTGTCGAGAAAATCTTCCTTACTGATCTTATATTTTTCGAAAAGTACCGGATAATAAACATAATCGCTGTCGTTGTTGCCTCTCTTGCTGAAAGGTACTTGATTTAAATAAGCTTCGACCAATTGGATTTCGCTTAAAATCTCAGCCATTTTCTCCTCCGAAATGAGTAGCTGTGGTTTTTCTATTTGTTCCTGCTTTTTATTGGCACAAGCCGATAAAACAAGAAAAATTACAAAAAATCCTATAATTTGAAGTGGTTTTTTCATTCGCCTATGTTTCTATTGGACAAAGCATTTTTAGTATTCTTCTCAAATCTCATCCAGTTTGAGCAATTTATTTACAAAGGTAGGATTTTCCTTTTTGGCAAGAAAAACTAATTCCCCACATCCGATAAATATTTTATTCGCATAAGTCGAATCTCTTCTTCCGAATATTCATCCTCGCCAAGTTCGATAAGGGCATCTTGCAAAGAATCCGAATTTGCTTCCGAAAAATATTCCAAAATATCTTCTTGATGATACTCATCAATGGTTTCGTTGATATAATAGGTCAAATCTAATTTTGTGCCCGATTGAACAATATGTTCTATTTCCGTTAGAAGCTCATCAACACTCATGCTTTTTGAATTTGCTATCACTTCAAGCGGCAGCTTCTTGTCGATGCTTTTGATGATAAAAACTTTGATTCCCGATTTATTCACCACCGACTTAACCACCATATCCATCGGCCTTATGATTTCATTTTCGACCACATAAGCCTTGATTAGTTTCACAAATGGCTCTCCGTATTTTGCAGCCTTTCCGACTCCAACACCTGAAATATTTTTCATTTCTTCCAATGTTGTTGGATATTGAATAGTCATATCTTCCAACGACGGATCTTGGAAAATTACAAATGGAGGTAAATTTTCCTTTTTAGAAATATCGCGACGAAGATCTTTCAACATATTGAACAATGTAATGTCTAAAGCATCCGTTTTAGCGGCTCCAAAGGCGATACTGTCTTCATCAAGATTATCATAATCATGATCTTTGGTAAGCATCATAGAATATGGTTTTTCCAAAAAGGCCAGTCCGCTAGGTGTTACTTTAAGTATTCCGTAATTATCAATATCTTTCACCAACAAACCATGAATCAACATTTGACGCAATACGGCATGCCAATGTTTTGCATCGTGGTCCATCCCTTGTCCAAAAACATCCAATCGATCGTGTTTAGCATTTTTGATATCGGCGTTCTTATCTCCTATCAAGACGTTAACGATGTACTCGCGCTTGAACAACTGTTTTACGCTTAATATCGCGTCGATGGCCAATTGCACATCTTCTTTTCCCTCAAACTGTTCTTTGGGACTTAAGCAATTGTCGCAGGCCCCACAATTTTCATGTTCATATACTTCGCCAAAATAGTGAAGCAATTGGCGATGCCTACAAACCGACGACTCGGCATAAGAGATGGTTTCTTGCAACAATTGCTTTGCAATCTCTTGTTCTGCTACCGGTTTGTTCTTATTGAATTTTTCGAGTTTCTCAATGTCTTCATAGCTATAGAAAGTGATGCAATTGCCTTCGCCATCGTCACGCCCGGCACGTCCGGTTTCTTGATAATATCCTTCAATACTTTTAGGAATATCGTGGTGAATGACATACCGAATATCCGGTTTGTCGATTCCCATTCCAAAAGCAATTGTTGCAACAATCACATCCGAATCCTCCATCAAAAACATATCTTGATTTCGCTTTCGCGTATTGGCGTCCAATCCGGCGTGATATGGAAGTGCTTTGATACCGTTTACCTGAAGTGTTTCGGCCATTTCTTCCACCTTTTTACGACTCAAACAATACACTATCCCCGATTTGCTGGGTTGTGTTTTAATGTATCGGATAATGTCTTTAATAACATCTTTCGTTTTAGGTCTCACCTCATAATACAAATTCGGGCGATCGAAAGAGGATTTGAAAATTTCGGCATCTTCTATGGCTAAATTTTTCAAGATGTCTTGCTGTACTTTTAAAGTAGCTGTGGCAGTGAGGGCAATTATTGGAACATCTTGACCAATAGTATCAATGATTGGCCTCAATCGCCGATATTCCGGCCTAAAATCGTGTCCCCATTCTGAAATACAATGAGCTTCATCGATTGCATAAAATGAAATAGTGATATTTTTTAGAAAATCGGCATTTTCTTGCTTGGTAAGCGATTCGGGCGCCACATAGAGCAATTTGGTTTTTCCTCTTAGCAAATCGGCTTTCACTTCATTTATTTCCGTTTTGGTCAATGACGAATTCAAAACGTGTGCGATGCCTTTGTCGGCACCAAAATTCCGTATAGCATCCATCTGATTTTTCATGAGCGCAATCAGTGGCGAAACCACTATCGCAGTTCCTTCGCTGGTAAGTGCAGGCAGTTGATAACACATTGACTTACCGCCACCAGTTGGCATAATTACAAAAACGTTTTTCTTATCAAGCAGATTGTCAATAATTTCCTCCTGATTGCCTTTAAAGCTATCAAAACCAAAAATTTTCTTTAATAATTCGGAGAGCGAATATTTATCCCTGTTTTTTATCATGTACTTCCCTTTTCCCTCTTTAAATCCAAAATAATTGGCCAAAAAGTATTTTGTGTTTTGGTTGTTTTAATATTTCTAACAATATGTTTTAAACAAATATAATCAAATTTTTATTCAATTACAACAAAGATTTTAGCTTCAGAAAAATCCGTAATTAATTAAAAATGCGCGCGAAGGTACGGTTTTTTTTACACTTTAGCAGGAAAAAGTTTTAGCTATTTTGATGCAAAAAAAATGGCGAAATCAATCAAAAACCAACACCTATTTTTATAGATAAGAAAAAATGATGGCTTTTAAAAAGAATTTATCTTTGTAATCTAATCGCGCCATTTTGAACAAACACATCGACATAAAAAAAATTGCCGTTCGCACCATCGAAGAAGAAGCAAATGCCATAAGACAGCTTTCCGGCTTTGTTGACGAGCAGTTTGAACAAGCCGTAAAATGCATTGCCAAATCAAAAGGCAGATTGATTATTACAGGCATTGGAAAAAGCGCAAATATTGCTACTAAAATTGTCTCAACACTCAATTCCACGGGCACTCCATCTGTATTTATGCATGCAGCAGACGCCATTCATGGCGACTTAGGCATCATTCGAAAAGACGATATGGTGCTTTGTATTTCAAAAAGCGGAGAATCGCCCGAGATTAAAGTTTTGATTCCGCTTATTAAAGCATTCGGTAACATTTTAATTGCTCTCACAGGAAATATCGATTCTTTTTTAGCAAAACAGGCCGACTATATTTTAAATTCTACCGTCGAAAAGGAAGCTTGTCCGAACAACCTTGCTCCCACTTCGAGCACAACCGCGCAGCTTGTTGTTGGCGACGCTTTGGCTGTTTGTTTGTTGGAAATCAGAGGTTTTTCAACAAATGATTTTGCTAAACTTCATCCGGGTGGCACTTTAGGCAAACAACTCTATTTGAAAGCAGCCGATATTATCGCCCAAAACGAAAAACCCCAGGTTCAGATCAGCGACTCGATTCAGACAGTTATATTAGAGATGACCTCGAAGCGATTGGGAGCAACAGCAGTACTCGACGGAAAAAACTTGGTGGGCATTATTACTGATGGCGATTTAAGAAGAATGCTCAATAAAAACTTACAAATAGACCTATTGACTGCCAAACAAATCATGAATCAGTCGCCTAAAAAAGTTGAATTTGATACACTTTTGGTTGATGCACTCGGAATCATGCGAAACAAAAGCATTACACAACTACTAGTATGCAAGGGAACCAACTATATGGGAGTTTTGCACTTACACGATATATTAAAAGAAGGAATACTTTAAGCCCAAACAACATGTTATTACGAACTGAAAATATTTTAAAAAAGTACGGCAAAAGAACGGTAGTTAGAGGCGTTAGTATTGAAGTGAAACAAGGGGAAATTGTCGGATTACTCGGTCCAAACGGTGCCGGAAAAACAACTTCTTTTTATATGATTGTTGGACTGATAAAACCTAACTCCGGACGTGTATTTCTAAACGAGATGGACATCACCAACGAGCCCATGTACAAAAGAGCTCAATTGGGAATTGGTTATTTAGCTCAAGAAGCATCTGTATTTCGGAGCATGTCGGTCGAAGACAACATCACAGCCGTTTTGGAGTTTACAAAATTGAACAAAACCGAGCGCGACGCAAAATTGAACTCTTTGCTCGACGAGTTTGGATTGCAGCATATTCGCAAAAGCAATGGCATTCAGCTTTCGGGCGGCGAAAGACGTAGAACAGAAATAGCCCGTGCTTTGGCCATGGATCCCAACTTTATTCTACTCGACGAACCATTTGCAGGGGTCGATCCCATTGCCGTTGAAGACATTCAAGCCATTGTTGCCAAACTGCGCGAAAAAAATATAGGCATCTTGATTACCGATCACAATGTTCATGAAACATTAAAAATTACTGATCGAGCTTATTTGCTTTTCGAAGGCGCAGTACTCAAAACTGGAACTGCCGAAGAACTTGCAGCCGATCCTCATGTACGAAAAGTGTATTTAGGTGAAAATTTCGAGCTTCGAAAATAGCCTTTACTTCTTCTATTCATTGGCAAATAAAAAAGCATTCGCTTTTGGGTAGAAAATGAAATAGCAAATGAGCTTTTTCGTAATCCAAGAAATTGAATAACAAGAAAAATAGCTTCGCCTTCGCTTGAAAGAAAATAGCAAAACGCCAAGCAAAACAGAATGCATGCTAAATTTTCCTTCCGGCTAAATTTTATCTATGATGAAAAATAAAAATTAATCTGCAAAATTGCCTTAACTTTGCCCCTTATCGAACTATTTAAAAGCCATCGATATTATGACGCCTACTAAAAATTTTGCATTGATTGGAGCCGCCGGCTATATTGCTCCAAGACACATGAATGCCATCCAGGAAACCGGAAATAATCTGGTTGCAGCACTCGATAAATTTGATAGTGTCGGGATTATGGATCGCTATTTCCCGGACGCCAATTTCTTTACAGAACCCGAACGTTTCGACCGACATTTAGATAAACTTCATCGGATAAACCAAGGCCGTCAGGTTGACTATGTGAGTATTTGCTCCCCCAACTATCTTCACGATTCGCACATCCGATTAGCACTCAGAAACAACGCTCATGCTATCTGCGAAAAACCAATCGTTCTTAACCCATGGAATGTGGATGGTTTGCAAACGCTCGAAATGGAAACAAAAAAAGAAATCTACACCATTCTTCAGTTACGTTTGCATCCAGCAGTAATAGCTTTAAAACAGAAAATAGAAAACGGCCCCAAAGACAAAATCTACGACGTTGATTTAACGTACATCACTTCGCGTGGAAAATGGTATGGAGTGAGTTGGAAAGGCGATATTTCAAAGTCGGGCGGTGTAACAACCAATATTGGGATTCATTTTTTTGATATGCTTACTTTTGTTTTTGGAAAATCGACCAAAAGCATTGTACACATTGCCCATGAAAATAAATCGGCAGGTTATTTAGAACTGGAAAAAGCGCGCGTACGTTGGTTTTTGAGCATCGATTCCAACGATATTTTACCCGAACAAAGAGCTCAAGGACAAAGCACCTATCGCTCCATTTTGATGGAAGGGGAAGAATTTGAATTTTCCGGTGGATTTACAGATTTGCATACAGCAAGCTATCAAGAAATCCTGGCGGGAAATGGATTTCGAATAGAGGAAGCGCGACAAAGTGTGGAAGCGGCCTATAAAATTCGCACCAGTCAAGCCATTGGACTTGTAAACGATTACCATCCCATCTTGAAACAAATCATTTTCTAATTCACTATTTTGGCTTTTGAAATAATCTATAAATGGTATGCAATCTATACCAAATCACGCGCCGAAAAAGCCGTTTACGATCGTCTATTAGAGCAACAAATAGAAGTATTCTTACCATTAGAAAAGAAATTACGTCGCTGGAGCGATCGTGAAAAATGGGTGGAAACGCCCTATATAAACTCTTATGTTTTTGTAAAAGCGAGCGAAAAGGAATATTACAATGTCTTGAATACCTCAGGTGTTGTACGTTACGTAACGTTTGAAGGAAAAGCGGCTCCAATCCCCGAATGGCAAATAGATGCCATGAAAAAGATTATCAACTCCAATCACGCTTTTCACTTTAGCAGTCACCGCTTCCGCAAAGGCGAAACAATTAAAATTGAAAATGGCGTTTTGGCCGGCTATCAGGGCGAGGTGATTCGCGACACCGATGGAAAGAAAAAAATACTCATTCGAATCGACCAAATTGGCTATTCTATGGTGGCGGAAGTGGATATTCTGGAAGTTAAAAAAGTAAAATCCTAATCATTCATTTCCAAAAACACACAATTATGAATCTTCATCTTGGATTAAAGGCTGAACTAGAATTATTGGTAAGTCCAAATGAAACGGCTGCCAAATACGGCTCCGGCAGTTTAGAGATTTTTGCAACACCGGCCATGGTGGCGCTTATGGAAAAAACCTGCATGAGTTGCATTGCCGAATTTCTCGACAAAGGCCAAAATAGCGTTGGCGTCGAAATAAATGTAAAACATTCCAAAGCCACTCCCGTTGGCGAAACTGTTCTTTGTGTTGCAGAGCTGGTTTTTATCGACCGGGCCAAACTTACTTTTGACGTGAAAGCGTATGATCATGAAGGATTGATTGGGCATGGAACACACAAACGTTTCTTGATCGATGAAGATCAATTCAGGATGAAAATGAATCGTTAAAAACCGAAATTAAACATGATTAATTTTAAAAAATACACCTTAAAAAACGGCTTAACTTTATTGGTCCATTTCGACAACGCCACGCCAATTGTTGCGCTAAATGTATTGTATAAAGTTGGCTCAAGAAACGAATCGCCCGACAAAACCGGCTTCGCCCACTTATTCGAACACTTGATGTTTGGCGGTTCTGTGAATATTCCCAGCTTTGATCAGCCATTGGAGAAAGCCGGCGGAGAAAACAACGCTTTTACAAACGACGATATCACCAATTATTATATCACACTTCCAAAAGAAAATCTGGAAACAGCTTTCTGGTTGGAATCCGACAGAATGCTAAACTTGGGATTTTCAAAGAAAAGCCTCGAAGTTCAACGGCAAGTCGTTATCGAAGAGTTTAAACAATCGTATTTGAATCAGCCTTATGGCGATGTTTGGTTATTGCTAAAACCACTAGCCTATAAAACGCATCCGTACCAATGGAATACAATTGGAAAAGAAATTAAACACATCGAAAATGCTCGAATGAGCGATGTGAAAGCTTTCTACAAAAAATATTATAATCCAAACAATGCCATTTTGGTCGTTGCCGGAAATGTGGATGCAGAAGAGATATTGTTATTGGCGCAAAAATGGTTTGGCGAAATTCCGGCAGGAAAACGCCTGGCAAACAAAATTGAGCAAGAACCTGAACAAAATGAAGCCCGTTTTTTGGAAGTTTTTCGAGATGTGCCGGCAGATGCATTGTATAAAGTATATCACATGGCAGCACGCGGAACACGCGAATATTATATTGCCGATATGCTATCCGATGTTTTATCCAATGGAAATTCGTCGCGCTTGTACCGAAGACTAATAAAAGAACAAGGAGTCTTTTCGGAATTGGATGCACACATAACGGGGGATTTCGATCCCGGCCTTTTTGAATTCCCTAAAAATGGCGAAATTTTTTAGGGTCTAAAATTATGGTCCGCCATTCCCA
>DYSK01000034.1 GCA_020718315.1 Draconibacterium orientale | reverse complement strand
ACAAAACCTACGGTTGATTATTGAGTAAAACTCTGAAATAAAAAAACCTGCAAATAAATTTGCAGGTTTTTTTATCTGATAAGCATTCTTATGCTTTAGGTTTCGCTCTGCTTATTTTTACTTTCAAAAGTTCTGTCTTTTTATCGAAATCCACCTGAATCGAATCACCCTCCATTAATTTGCTTTTAATAATTTCTTCGGCTAATTCATCTTCAATGTATTTTTGGATGGCTCTTTTCAAAGGTCGAGCTCCGAAATTTGGATCCCATCCTTTTTCGAGCAGAAAGTCTTTCGCTTTTTCAGAGACTTTGATTTTAAAACCCATTTGAGCAATACGCTCGTACAAACCTCTTAATTCGATATCGATAATTTTATGAATATCTTCTCTTTCTAGACTTTCAAAGATGATTACATCGTCTATTCGGTTCAAAAATTCTGGGGCAAATGTACGTTTAAGCGCATTTTCAATGACACTTGAATTGTTCGAAAATTTGTCCTTTTGTTTTGCCGCTGTATTAAAACCAACTCCAGTTCCAAATTCTTTTAACTGTCTGGAGCCAATATTTGATGTCATTATCACAATGGTGTTCTTGAAATCGACTCTGCGGCCGAAACTATCTGTCAGTTGTCCGTCGTCCAAAACTTGAAGCAACAAATGAAAAATATCAGGATGTGCTTTTTCAATTTCGTCGAGGAGTATAATAGAATATGGTTTACGTCTTACTTTTTCGGTGAGCTGCCCGCCTTCTTGATAGCCAACGTAGCCCGGAGGCGCTCCAACCAATCGGGAAACGGCAAATTTTTCCATATATTCGCTCATATCAATCCGAATGAGTGTGTCGGCCGCATCAAACATGCTCTTGGCAAGCATTTTAGCCAAAAATGTTTTACCAACTCCGGTAGGTCCTAAGAAAATAAAAGTTCCGATCGGTTTGTTTGGATCTTTTAATCCGGCGCGGTTTCTGCGTATGGCTTTCACAACCTTTTTAATGGCGGCGTCTTGTCCAATTACCGAATTGGCGAGTTCATTTTCCATATTCATGAGCTTGTCCGACTCGTTCTGAGCAATGCGTTGAACAGGAACGCCTGTCATCATAGCTACCACTTGGGCAACTTCTTCTTCGCCTACAATTTCTCGGTTGATTTGGGAATTTTGTTCCCATTGAATTTTGGCGCGGCTTAATTCTTCGGTAAGTTTTTTTTCGCTATCACGAAGTTCGGCTGCTAATTCAAATTTTTGTTTACTTATCGCTTCCTTTTTCTTGGTTTTAGCTATTTCAATCTTGGCTTCAATATCGATGATATTTTGCGGAACATTCATGTGTGTAATATGAACACGAGCGCCTGCTTCATCCAATGCATCAATTGCTTTATCAGGCAAATATCGATCGCTCATATACCTGTTTGTCAACAAAACACAAGCTTTGAGTGCCTCGTCGGTATATTTTACTAAATGATGATCTTCATAGCGTTCCTTTATATTTTGAAGAATAGAAAATGTTTCTTCGGGACTGGTAGGTTCTACAATAATTTTTTGAAAACGACGCTCCAAAGCACCGTCTTTTTCGATATGTTGACGGTATTCATCTAGAGTGGTGGCGCCAATACATTGAATTTCGCCACGAGCCAAAGCCGGTTTAAACATATTGGATGCGTCTAAAGAACCGGAAGCATTCCCTGCTCCAACAATGGTATGAATTTCGTCGATAAAAAGAATGATTTCCGGATGTTTTTCCAGTTCGTTTAAAATCGCTTTCATGCGTTCTTCAAACTGACCGCGGTATTTTGTGCCAGCAACTACCGAAGCCAAATCTAGCGTAAATATGCGTTTCCCAAAAAGGGCTCTGGAAACATTTCGATTTACGATTCGAATCGCCAATCCTTCAGCAATGGCCGATTTTCCGACACCGGGTTCTCCAATTAAAATTGGATTGTTCTTTTTTCTACGACTCAAAATTTGAGCAATACGTTCCAATTCTTTTTCTCTTCCTACAATCGGATCCAATCGATTCTCTTCAGCCATTCGGGTTAAATCGCGACCAAAATTATCCATCACCGGAGTATTGGATTTAGCTTCTCCTTGTTTGGCCGATGCCTTGGAACTTTCTCTACTGAATTCAGGCTTTTCACTCGATTCGTCTTCTATTTCATTGCTAAACAAATCGGGCGGGTTATCTTCTGTTTCTTGAGCACCACTATAAAAATTGGCCAAATCTTCGGCTGCTTTTTTATAATTTAATCCATTGCTTTCCAGCAATCGAGTAACGATATTATCTTCGTTTTTCAAAATCGCCAGCAATAGATGTTCAGTATCTACAAATTCGCTTTTGAACAATTTTGCTTCTAAATAAGTAAGCTTAATGGTTTTTTCAGCTTGCCGAACAAAGGGAATTCCTTCTTTCGGCGACATTTTATTCTTTTCGTTTGCAATCGATTTTTCTATCAGTTTTTTTATTTTAACTAAATCTATTCCCAATTCAGACATGAGATGAAATGCAATTCCTTTCCCTTCTTTTAAAATTCCTAAAAATAAGTGTTCGATACCAATTGACTCATTTCCAAGTCTTAATGCTTCTTCTCTACTAAACGAAAGAATATCACGAACGCGCTGTGAAAACTTTGCTTCCATACAATATATTGTGTAATTTTATTTAAATCAAATCTAAAACAAAAATAGGTCTTATTCTTAAGTATGCTACAATTTTTTAACAGAAACTTGTTAAAATTATCCTATTTTAAGCATAGAAAAACCCTCGTTTTACGATAAAAATCTGTATCTTCGCTTCCTCAATTTAAGAGCTGTTTTCAATAGAAAATGCACCTATATTTTCAGGCTTAAAATACTGGGTAAGGTTGTATTAAATTAATTTATAAAGTACTATGAGTGAAGGAGAAAGAATAGTAAAAGTAAACATCATAAATCAGATGAAGTCGGCTTACATCGATTACGCTATGTCGGTAATCGTTTCGCGTGCATTACCCGATGTTCGCGATGGCTTAAAGCCGGTTCATCGCCGCGTATTGTTTGGTATGCTCGATTTAGGTTTATTTTCAAATAAAAGTTATAAAAAATCTGCCAGAATTGTTGGGGAAGTCCTTGGAAAGTATCACCCACACGGTGATACTTCTGTATATGATGCAATGGTTCGTATGGCTCAAGACTGGTCGTTGCGTTATCCTTTAGTTGATGGACAAGGTAACTTTGGAAGTATTGATGGAGACAGTCCGGCCGCTATGCGTTATACCGAAGCTCGTTTAAGAAAAATTGCTGAAGAAAATCTCATCGACATCGATAAAAATACAGTCGATTTTCAATTAAATTTTGACGATAGTTTGGAAGAACCAACTGTTTTGCCTACGCGAATTCCTACTTTATTAGTAAATGGAGCATCAGGAATTGCAGTTGGTATGGCTACAAACATGGCTCCTCATAATCTTTCAGAAGTAATTGATGGTATTATCGCCTATATTTCCAAGCCTGAAATCACTATCAATGAATTGATGCAATATATTAAAGCCCCAGATTTTCCTACCGGAGGAATTATTTACGGTTACGAAGGGGTAATTGAAGCATATGAAACCGGAAGAGGAAGAGTTGTAATCCGAGGCGAAACTACACTAGAAGAAGTTAGACCCGGAAGAGAAGCCATTATTGCCACCAGCATTCCGTATCAAGTGAATAAAGCTGAAATGGTGAAAAAGATTGCCGATTTGGTAAATGATAAAAAAATTGTAGGTATTTCGGATATTCGCGATGAAAGCGACAGAAATGGGATGCGAATAGTTTTTGAACTGAAGAAAGATGCAAATACGAACGTCGTTCTAAATAAATTGTACCAATATTCTGCTTTACAAACTTCATTCAGCATAAATAATATCGCTTTGGTTCATGGTCGTCCGATGATGCTCAATTTGAAAGATATGATTCATCATTTTGTAGAACACCGTCACGATGTGGTGATTCGTAGGACAAAATTTGAATTAGAACAAGCCCAAAAAAGAGCACATATACTCGAAGGACTTATTATCGCCTCTGATAATATTGACGAAGTAATTAAAATTATTCGTGCATCCAAAAACGCTGACGAAGCAAGAATAGCTTTAATGGAGCGTTTTGTCCTTTCAGACATTCAAGCCAGAGCTATCGTAGATATGCGTTTACGTCATTTAACCGGTCTTGAACAAGAAAAACTTCGAGCCGAACACGACGAAATTATCAAATTGATCGACTACTTGAAAGGTGTCCTTGAAAATGTCGATTTGCGAATGGAAATCATCACCAACGAATTGAGAGAAATTAAAGAAAAATATGGAGATGAACGCAAGAGTAAAATAGAGTATTCTGCTTCGGATTTTAGAATTGAAGATACAATTGCAGATGACGAGGTTGTTATCACTATTTCGCATGCGGGTTATATAAAACGTACTGCTTTAACCGAATATCGTCGCCAGAATAGAGGCGGTCGTGGGTCCAAAGGATCTGTAGCCAGAAATGAAGACTTTTTAGAACATCTGTTTGTAGCCAGCATGCACGATTATATGCTTTTGTTTACTGAACAAGGTCGTGTATTTTGGCTTCGTGTATTTGAACTTCCCGAAGGAACAAGAACTACAAAAGGAAGGGCTATTCAGAATATCATTAACATTCCTTTGGACGACAAAGTGAGAGCTTATCTGAATGTGAAAAACCTGAAAGATCCTGAATATGTCGAGAATAATTTCATTATTTTAGTTACAAAGAATGGAATAATCAAAAAAACTTCGTTGGAAGCATATAGTCGCCCAAGAACGAATGGAATAAATGCAATCACAATTCGGGAAAATGATACTTTATTGGAAGCCCGCTTAACAAATGGTCAAAATGAAGTGGTTATTGCCAGCAAATCAGGAAGAGCAATTCGCTTTAATGAATCACTAGTTAGGCCAATGGGTAGAAATGCATCGGGCGTAAGAGGAATAAAACTCAACGAAACAAACGACGAGGTAGTTGGAATGGTTTGCTTGAGCAATGTTGACTATGATATCTTAGTTGTTTCGGAAAATGGATATGGAAAACGTTCTAAACTAGACGATTATCGCGAAACAAATAGGGGAGGGAAAGGCGTTAAAACCCTAAATATAACCGAAAAAACCGGCGGATTGATTGCAATTAAAAATGTGACCGATTTCGATGATTTAATGATAATTAACAAATCGGGTATTTTGATTCGAATGGCTGTTGGTGGAGAAAACAATCCAATTCGGGTTATGGGACGTAATACGCAGGGAGTGAGGTTGATAAAAGTTCAAGAAGGCGATTCTATTGCTTCGGTGGCCAAAGTTGAACAGTTTGAAATAGATGAAACCGATGAGATTGTAGAAATTGATGGCACAATAATTGAAGATCAAGAATTGGATGCCGATCTAGAAACGAATATTGACGCAACAGAATAAAGTTAGAAAATAATAAAACTTACAAAACATGAAAAAAATTTCAATTTTACTGGCATTAATGTTTTCAATAAGCTTGATTTCAAATGCCCAAACTAGCAAACGAAACTCCGCAAAGCTTAGCCTTGATGCAGGGGATATTGCTAAGGCAAAGGAAGCAATTGATTTAGCAATTGTAAATGAAAAAACGAAAGAAGATCCTAAAACTTGGATGTATTTTGGTGAAATTTATTCCAAAATAGGCTCCTCAAAAGAAGAAGCAATAAAAAATTTGGACGCAAACGCTCTTGACAAAGCATTGGACGCTTACAAAAAAGTAGCTGAATTGGACGCTAAAAAAGTATTATTTTTAGAATTATCTACCAATGCACTGCAATTGGCAAATAATTTTTACGCCAATGGAATTAGTAGTTTCGAAGCGCAGTTGTTTGATATAGCGATTGCGGAATTTGATAAAGCAGGTATGTCAAATGCAGTAATAGATGTTGTTGATACCATGACGGTATATGCAACAGCCTTGTCAGCCTCAAATGGAGGTATTAATGATGTGGCTAAGGCAAAATACACGCAACTGATTGAAATGGGATACAACAACCCAAGCATTTACAGCGAATTGGCCAATGTTTACAAACTTGAGAACGACCTAGAGAAAGCAGAAGAAGTGTTGAACCTGGGTCGTGCAAAGTATCCAGAGGATAATAGAATAATTATTGCAGAAATTAATTTACTCTTGGGGCAAGGTAGATTTGACCAAGTTATATCTAAATTGAAGAAATCCATTGAATTGGAACCCGACAATGCAAGTTTGTATTTAGCACTTGGCGATTCTTATAAAGAAGTGAAAAATACGGAAGAGGCGATTAAGTATTACGAGCAAGCATTGGAAAAAAATCCAAATTATTTCTTGGCGCTTTACAATTTGGGAGTCGTTTACTATTCAAAAGCCTTTGACTTAAATATGGCCGCCAATGAATTGCCTTTCGACGAAACAGCCAAATACAAAAAAATGATTGAGGAAGCAAATGTATATTTCATGCAAGGACTTCCATATTTCGAACGGGCTTATGCCATTGATGCTGAAGATCAGGATGTACTCAAAGCATTGCGCCAGATTTATACTTCTACAAAACAATTGGATAAATTGAACGCATTGAATCCGAAATAGAACTCGAATTTGATAGAAGAAATAGGAATCGATTTTAACGGTTCCTTTTTTTTACGCCTGTTTTTTTTGTCGCTTTTTGATAAACTAAAACTAAGCTTTTGAATGAGAGAAGAGTACCTAGCCAGTAAGAAAGCGACCGGACATTGTAATACTAAATTATAGGATTGCCAAAGGTGCTTATTGAAGAATTAAAATCGGTTATCTTATCTAAGCTTTGAAAGGAAGGTTGCAAATATTTCTATTTAACATAATATTAATTATGAGGTTTTAATATCATATAAATACTTGATATTTATTTTGTTAGAAGATAGTTCATTGTATAATTCCTACACTCGTATCTTCTTCATTTGTCTTTCAAACTTATCTGCTATCTTATCTAAGCAAAGATTCCCAATACTGCCTTCGTGTGTGTGCTTGATATTTTTTTCTGGAACAAATAAATTGTTCTCGATTTCGAATCCCACTTTTTGATAAGCCTCTCGAAAACTCATTCCATTTAAAACAAGTTTATTCACCGCTTCAACACTATACAGATTGTCGTACTTAGATTCTTCAATGCTGTTTGGATTGATTTCTATTTGATTAATTGCAAAATTCATCAAACTGAGATTGTCTTTGAGCGAATCGATCGACAGCATTAGCTCCTCTTTAAGTAATTGATAATCGCGGTGATATCCCGAAGGTAAATTTGCTGTAATCTGTCCGATTACCGCAGGAACGCTTTGGATTTTATTGCAATGTGCTCTGATCAGCTCAAAAACATCCGGATTCTTTTTGTGGGGCATAATGCTCGATCCGGTGGTAAGTTCGTTAGGAAAACTGATGAAACCAAAATTTTGACCGTTGTAAATTGTTATATCCATAGCCAGTTTGGCGAGTGTTGCCGCTACCGAAGCAAGGGCAAAAGATACGGATTTTTCCAATTTTCCCCGACTCATTTGAGCGGCTATCGAATTGTATTTCAATACGTTGAAATCTAACAAATTCGATGTCATTTGCCTGTTAATTGGAAATGAACTGCCATAACCCGCTGCCGAACCCAATGGATTTTGGTCGGCCATTTCATAAGCGGCATTCAACAAACTTACATCGTCCACAAAACTTTCTGCATAAGCCGAAAACCACAATCCAAAAGACGAAGGCATGGCAATTTGAAAATGTGTATAGCCTGGCATCAGGACTTCTTTGTGTTTTTCGCTCAAGGCCAAAAGCGTTTCGAATAATTGCCTTATCAACAATGCAATTATTTCAATTTCTTCTTTAATATACAAGTGTAAAGCCACCAATACCTGATCGTTGCGCGAACGTGCTGTATGGATTTTTTTTGCGCTTTCGCCAATCTGTTTGATCAGCTCAAACTCTATCTTGCTGTGAACATCTTCAAAATCTTGTTCAATTGTAAAACTCCCATTTTCAATACTTACTGCAATAGTATTTAATCCGGCCTCGAGCAGTAGAAACTCTTGTTTGGATAGAATACCAATACTTTCGAGCATTTTAGTATGTGCCAAACTCGCTTTTACATCGTGTTTGGCAAGTTTTAAATCATGTACCCGGTCGTTTCCAACGGTGAATTTTTCAATCATTTTATGGGTATCAAACCCTTTGTCCCAAAGTTTCATAACGCAATTTTTTAAAGTATTTTTTCAAATAGATGGATGTAAAGATCAATGGCTTGTTCAATTTCGCTAATGAAGACAAATTCATTGGCTTGATGTGAGCGAAACGATTCGCCGGGCCCCATTTTTAGCGAAGGGCAATTTAAAACCGATTGATCTGAAAGCGTTGGGGAGCCATACGTTTTTCTTCCAAGCTCCTCTCCTGCTTTTACAAAATGGTGATCAGGGCGAATGGAAGAAGAATTTAAGCGAAAAGAACGCGCTTTTAGTTCGCTTTTTGTGTGCTTATCAATAAAATCAAAAACTTCCCGATTGTTGTATTGATCCGTTACGCGAACATCGATTACAAAATGACATATTGCAGGCACCACATTGTGTTCATGGCCAGCATCAATTTGCGTTACAGTCATTTTTACCCTACCCAAAGTTTTCGAAATTTTAGAAAATTCATAATTTCGAATCCAGTCTATATCATCAAGGGCTTTATAAATAGCATTTTCCGACATAGAATGTGCTGCATGACCTGCGATTCCATGTGAATAAGCATCAATAACCAGTAAACCTTTTTCGGCAATTGCCAAGTGCATTCCGGTGGGTTCTCCAACCAAGGCAAAATTGAGCGGAGGAATTTGATCTATGATACTGTTTAATCCATTCGGACCACTGCTTTCTTCTTCGGCAGTTGCCGAAAATATAAGATTGTATTTCAGGTTTTTATGTTCATAAAAGTAGAGAAATACGGCCATTAAAGCAACCAGACTAGCACCGGCATCGTTGCTTCCCAAACCGAAGAGTTGACCATTTTCGATATCCGGTTCAAACGGATTGATGGTGTAGCCTTGATTTGGACGAACAGTATCGTGATGGGAATTTAAAAGTATATTCGGTTTTTCGAACGAAAAATATTTGTTGAAAGCCCAAATATTATGATTACTCTGCTTCGTTTCGACCAATTTATCTTTCAAAAACGCATCAATCAATGCCGCCGTTTGGGCTTCTTCGCCAGAAAAAGAAGGAGTTGAAATCAATTTCTTAAGCAATTCAATTGCTTCATTTTTAATTATTTGTATACTCATAATTAAAGTGATAATTTACTAAATAGATTTGTATTTCCGTTGATTATTTCCGGTTTTCCGATGCATACTTCCCGAACGCCATTTTGCAATGCCAAAAAACCATTCTCCAATTTTGGCAACATACCGTCTTTGATAATTCCCTGTTCCTTCAGTGCCAAATAATTTTGTTTTTGAAGAATTGGAATAACAGAATTTTCGTCCTGAGAATTGAATAGAACTCCACTTTTTTCGAAACAAAAAAGCAGCCTAACCTCATAGGTAAAAGAAAAAGCGATAGAGAGTTGAGCGGCAATACTGTCAGCATTCGTATTGAGCAATTGACCTTTTCCGTTGTGTGTGATGGCCGAAAATACAGGGCAAAAGTTGCTCAATAACAGCACATTTAGGTTTGATATATGAATGGATTCTATTTCGCCTACAAAACCAAAATCGATGTCGGGATTTGATTTTTTATTTGCCCGAATGCTGTTCAAATCGGCGCCACTCAAACCAACAGCATTGCATTGGAGGCTTTGAAGTTGGGCCACTACGGATTTATTAATCAATCCGGCATAAATCATCACGACAATTTCAAGATTTTCGGCATTGGTAATTCTTTTTCCGTCAATCAGTTTTGGTTTTAGACCTAATTTTTCGCTCCATTTTGTTGCACTCTTTCCGCCACCATGGACTAGTATTTTTAGATTTTTGTTTTCAGAAAACATTTTCAAAACACTTAATAATGTTTCTGGTTTATCGAGCAAATCACCGCCAATTTTAATTATATCCAATTTTTGTTTCATCACGATATGGAGTTTAATTTACAGGCTATCATTTGTTTAGAATTTCATTCATTGCAAATAAAAAAGGCTTTAAGTCGTCGAATTGGATGGTCAATGGCGGCAAAATTCGAAGCAAATTGGCATTGGACGAAGAGCCGGTAAAGATGCCATAATCGAACAGCAGTTCTTCTCGGACTGATTTGGCGGGAAAATCAAATTCAATTCCAAGCATCAATCCTTTTCCTTTTACCTTTTTTATCTTTGGGAGCTTGCTTAGTTCGTCCGACAATTGTTGGCCAATTTTCTTTGCATGCTGAATCAAATCTTCCTTTCGAAGTGTATCTAAAACAGAAATTGCCGCTGCACAAGCCAAATGATTTCCTCCAAAAGTGGTTCCCAGCATTCCGTGTTTCGATTCGATTTGGGGATTTATCAACAGTCCGCCTATTGGAAAACCATTTCCCATTCCCTTTGCAATACTTATAATATCGGCTTTTATGCCTGCTGATTGATGTGCGAAAAAATGCCCGCTACGCCCATAACCGCTTTGTATTTCATCGGCAATCAACACAATATTTTTTTCTTTACAAAGTTTCGATAGCAGTTGTAAATAGTCATCCGAAGGCATATCCAAACCGCCAACGCCCTGAATTCCTTCAAAAATGACTGCAGCAATACTTGGATCGTTCAGGGCTTTTATCAATGCTTCGCTTTGATTCAATTCAAGGAATTCAACTTCAAATTGTTCTTTATTGATTGGAGCGGAAAGCTTTTGGTCGTCGGTAACGTGAACAGCCGCTGCAGTTCGACCGTGAAAACTATTTTTGAAAGCGATAATTTTTTTCTTTCCGTTGTGAAAAGAAGCCAGTTTCAAGCCATTTTCATTTGCTTCGGCACCCGAATTGCACAAAAACAAATTGTAATCGTTGTAGCCACTTTGTTCGCCCAATTTGGTTGCTAAGTCTTGCTGAATGGGCATTTCGACAGAATTGGAATAAAATCCAATTTTTTCTATTTGTTTCTGGATTGATAAAAGATAAGCCGGATGTGCATGCCCAATGGAAATTACGCCGTGGCCTCCATACAAATCGAGGTATTTACGATTCTGATCGTCCCAAAGAAAAATTCCTTTGCTTTTTACGATATTGATTTTGTAGCGTGGATAAATATCAAATAAGTTCATGAGTAGAAAAATTTTGATTTGTTAGAAGTTATTTGCTTTTATATTTAATCCCAGCGTTTCGTCCATACCCAACATCAAATTCATATTTTGAACGGCTTGACCGGCAGCTCCTTTTAGCAAATTATCGATTGCGGAATGTATCAAAACTTTATTTTCTATTTTCTGTACTTGAATCAAGCAATGATTTGTGTTCACAACTTGTTTCAGATTCAATTCCTGCTCTGTAAGATGAGTAAATTTAGCAGTGCTGTAAAAATCGCTATAAATTTTTAGAAGAGCTTGTTTTTCAATGTCCAAAGTGGTGTAAATAGTTGCAAAAATGCCTCTTGCAAAATCGCCACGATATGGAATAAAGTTCAATTCCAACGAATTATTTTTATAGAGCGTATAAAATTGCTCTCGAATTTCAGCCAAATGTTGATGCGTAAAAGCTTTGTAAACAGAAATATTGTTGTTTCGCCAAGCATGAGCGTTTGTGGTTGTTAGATTTTGCCCTGCACCTGTTGATCCGGTTATTGCTTGAATATGCAATTCGTTTAGAGTGGTGTTCAATTGTAACAAAGGAAGTACAGCCAATTCGATGGCGGTGGCAAAACAGCCCGGATTGGCTACATTTTGTGCCGTTGCAATTTGAGACTTATTCAGTTCTGTTAATCCATACACAAATTTTCTATTTTGAAATACGGCATTGCTTTCCAATCGAAAATCGGCACTTAAATCAATAATTTTGGTATTTTCAGAAAATATATTTTCGTCCAAAAAGCGCTTAGAATGCCCATGTCCCAAACTTAGAAAAACCAAATCAGCCTGAAGATTTACTTTGTCGGTAAAAACCAGATCCGAATAGAATAAATCCTGATGAACTAAATTTACCTTTTGTCCGGCATGGCTGTGGCTGAAAATAAAATCTATTTCTACTTGCGGATGGTGAATCAAAAGCCGAATAAGTTCGCCTGCTACAAATCCACTTCCGCCAACAATTCCGACTATTACCATTGTGTGTTGGGATTTACTTTATTGTAAATACGAAGGGAATTGGCCATTATTTTGGTAAATCCTTTTACATCTTCGCCATTCCAATCGCTATTTGTTTCGCCATAAGAACCAAATGCCGGATTCATCAAATCATTTTCGGATCTAATTCCTAAAATAACAAAGCGATAAGGATGAAGTTCGACACTTACTGTACCTGAAACATTTTTTTGGGAATCTTCCAGAAATGATTCCATGTTTCGCATGACAGGATCGAGATATTGTGCTTCGTGAATAAACATTCCATACCAGCTCGAAAGCTGTTCTTTGAATTGAAGTTGCCATTTGGAAAGAGTATGTTTTTCTAAACTATGATGCGCTTTGATAAGAATGCTTGCAGCCGCTGCTTCAAAACCCACTCGGCCTTTTATTCCGATAATTGTGTCGCCCACATGCGTATCGCGACCAATGGCGTATTCATTTGCCATCTTGTCCACTTGCTGAATAAGCTCAACCGGATTCATTTTTTTTCCATTCAGAGCGCAAACTTCTCCTTTAAAAAACTCGATTTCAATAATTTGCGAATCGCTTCTTTGAAGTTGGCTCGGAAAAGCCGATTCGGGCAAAGCCAAATGAGAAGTGAGTGTTTCTTTTCCTCCAATACTTGTTCCCCACAAACCTTTATTAATAGAATAAGAGGCAGTGGAAAGACTCATCGCAAATCCATTCTTATCTAGATAATCGATTTCTTCTATTCTCGAAAGTTGTTGGTCTCGAATGAGGGTAATAATTTCTATTTCCGGAGCAATCAATTGAAAAATGAGGTCAAATCGAACTTGGTCGTTTCCAGCACCTGTGCTTCCATGAGCAATGTAGGCGGCGTCAATTTCTTTGGCATATTGAGCCAAAGCAATCGCTTGAAAAACCCGCTCTGAACTTACAGATAATGGATATGTATTGTTCTTAAGCACATTTCCGTAGATTAAAAATTTTACAA
Organism: Draconibacterium orientale; assembly: GCA_020718315.1. Lineage (GTDB taxonomy): Bacteria > Bacteroidota > Bacteroidia > Bacteroidales > UBA12170 > UBA12170. Next base: position 3,733 of record DYSK01000034.1, on the reverse strand, counting down.
TATGCTGGTAATAATCCTTTGTTTTTTCGAGAACCAAATGATGAACAGCTCCTAACTGATAGGCTTTTTCTTCCAATAGTTTCAGTTCGTAATCGGAAAAACCACCTGTATTCACTATGGCCGAATAAACTTCCATTCCTTTTTCTTTGACCAGATATTTGAGGCTGTAAGAGGTGTCTAATCCTCCACTAAATGCCAGAACAACTTTATTGTTTTTCATGTTTAGCTATTTTTAATTAAGTCACCAATGGGCAAAACCGAAGAAGATGCTCGATAGAATTTATTTAGAAATGGAGATGCATTTGCTTTTAATTGAATTCGTAGTTTTCTTTCAGAAACGAATTTTTTAAAGTCTGTCCAAAGCAGTTTTTGTGTCGATTTTTGATTGATTTTTTGCAATGATGAAGGATCGCAAACCATTCCTGTGCATAAACACATACTACGTTTGGTACGAATAAGAATATCGTGGTTAACACAACTTTCGCAGCCTTTCCAAAAAGTATCATCGGTGGTGAGCTCGGTGAAAGTAACCGGTTTGTATCCCAATTCTGAATTTATTTTCATAACGGCTAAACTGGTAGTGATTCCAAACAATTTTGCATTGGGAAATTTTTTTACTGATAGATCGAAGATGGCACTTTTGATATCTCTGGCTAAGCCGGTTTTGCGAAAATCGGGATGAACAATCAATCCTGAATTGGCTACAAATTTCTGGCCTTCCCAACTTTCGATATAGCAAAAGCCTACCACGTTCTGGTTTTGCATAGCAATAACTGCTTTTCCTTCCGAGATTTTTGCACCTATGTAGTCAGGTTCACGCTTGGCAATTCCAGTTCCTCTAATATTGGAAGCTTGTTCAATCATATTGCATATTTCATTAGAGAATTTAAGGTGGCTGCTATCGGCCACTCCTATGGTAATATTCATATTCCTAAAAATGTTTATTTGAGTAAAAAATGTGATTAATAATACTTTTCTGTAGAAGCAGAGTGCGTAACTCCGCAAGAATAATTATGCCCCGAACGGGCGTCTATAGCTTCTAAAGGTAAACAAGGGCATACTTATACAATCTAATCGCAGAGCTTGCAATTTAGGATTGGAATATGTAAGTGTCTTGTTCATTGGTGGGCAAAAGTAAATATAATCTTGACACAAACAAGAATTATTTGTATTATTATGTAATTAAAATGCATTTTTATACAAATGTTCTAAAAATGGAGATTTATCGACATTTGCTTTCTATTTCCCATAAAAAAAGCCGACAATACATCGGCTCTTTTTCAACTGGTTGAATGAATAGATTCGAATTTATTCATTTATAAAATCTTCGTACGGTTTTAGAGTCAGATTTTTAATTTTAGCTTTTTTCTTAAGCTTAGAAAAGTCTGTTTTTGCTTGTTCAAACCGCTTTTCGATCATTTCCAAATTGTCGATTTCATTGCTCGAAGGTTTATCGTAATTGGCCACGAGTTTGCTATATAAATCGGCCATTTTTTCGCGCAATTGCGGCTCAGCCGAACCCACATAATTGTCTCCGCTTGTAATCACCAAGTTTTCTTTTAATGCATTCAAAGCAGTTGCAGTCTTATCATCTTTCTCTTTCACAGCCTCATAGATTGCGTCTAATTCATATACCAGATAAGCAAGTTCTTGAGTCATATCATACAATTTCATTGTAGTTTTGAACTGCAATTCTCTGTCCTGACGAGAAAGATTGGTATGTTTGTCGTAAATCAAATCGAATTTGTGCTCAAAAACCTGATTGCCTTTGGTGATGACGGCTTTGTAGGTTCCGGCTTTTACACGTGGCGAAGCAAATCCACCAAAACTAAAAGTTTTTCCTTTTGCCACCTTGGGCTGCTTAATCGAATACGACCAATTTACGATATTGATGCCTTTTGATTTTCCTGTTCCAAGTGTTGCAATCAAATTATCATTCATATCTTTTATTTCCAAGGTCATTTTACCAAAAGTATGACGTTTGGGCAGAAGATATTTAATCTGAGCCGCAGAACTTGGATTTTGTCCAACAAATTGTGTTTCCGTTCCAAAACTAACACCAAACCCACTTTGATCTTTCATTACAGTTGGTTTGCTCGCAAAAAAGTGAACTTCTTTGGTGAGTATTTGAGGTGTTATTTCGCGCAATGGCGATATATCGTCGATAATGATGATTCCTCTTCCATGCGTTGCGAGAACCAAATCGTTGGTTTGTTTTTGAAGTTCGATATAATGAACTGCAACCGCGGGCATATTTTGGGTAAATTTCGCCCAGCTTTTTCCTCCATCCAAAGTGATGTGCAATCCAAATTCGGTACCGAGAAACAACAAATCTGGATTCACAAAATCTTCTTGAATATTCCGTGCAAAACCATTTATTTCGTTCGTAACAATGCTTTTCCATGTTTTGCCAAAATCGCTTGTTTTAAAAACATACGGATTGAAGTCGCCGGTGGAATGACCTTCAAAAACAACATAGGCGGTTTCTTTGTTGTGCGAACTGGCTTCAATATGATATGCCCAAGTGTATTTAGGTAAACCCACAATGTTGGTTGTGGTGTTTGTCCAGTTTTTTCCACCATCGGTAGTGAGTTGAACATTTCCATCGTCGGTGCCAACCCAAATAATGTTTTCGTCTAGCGGCGACTCAGCAATACTAAAAATTGTAGTATGATTTTCGGCGCCGGAATTGTCTTTCGACAATCCACCGGAATTTGCTTGCTCTTGTTTGGCTTTATCGTTGGTTGTTAGATCAGGAGAAATTATTTTCCAAGTATCTCCCCTATCTTCCGATTTATGAAGAAATTGACTTCCGATATAAAGTCGATCGGCTTGATGTTCACTTAGGGCGATAGGTGTATTCCAATTGAATCGAAATTTTGGATTCCCTTTTGCCGGCAAAGGTTGAATGGTTTTTACCAATTTATTTTCCACATCAATGCGCCAAACATTTTCCGCTCCTTGCATTTCGGAATAGACAATGTTTTTTGTAGGATGTTTTAGAACACGAAAACCATCGCCAGCACCCACCGAATTCCATTCGCGAGCAGCAATGCCGCCATCGGCCGAAGACGGGCCATACCAAGAACCGTTGTCTTGCAATCCGCCATAAACATTGTATGGTTCGGCATTGTCCACGCTCACATGATAAAACTGAGAGAGTGGAAGATTTTCGCAAATCTCCATGGTAGTTCCCCCATTCCACGAACGATAAACGCCGCCATCAGTTCCTACATAAAGTCTTTCAGAATCTTTGATATCGAATACAATATCATGAATATCGCTGTGCATATTTCCCAAATTCTTGAATGTTTTTCCGCCATCTCTGGAAATGGAGCCTGATAATCCGGCTTTGATCACAACATCTGAATTTCGTGGGTCAACAACAATTTTGGAAAAATAAAAAGGCCGAACAGTGATGCCAAAATCGTTGTTCAATTGTTTCCAGTTTTCGCCGGCATCATCGCTGCGATACAAACCTTTTCGTGCATCTTCTTCGGCTTCAATTACTGTATAAAGAATATTTGGTGATGAAGGCGCAACTGCTATTGCTAAACGGCCAAGTTTCCCTTGTGGAAATCCAGTGTGAATTTTATCCCATGTTTTACCGGCATCCATCGATTTATACAAACCACTGCTTTCTCCGCCCGATTCAAAAGACCAAGCGGTTCGACGAAATTCCCACATGGAAGCATAGAGAATATTTGGGTTTTTGGGGTCCATTGCCAGATCG
>DYSK01000033.1 GCA_020718315.1 Draconibacterium orientale | reverse complement strand
ACCATATCGGTAGCCATAAAAATAGCGCCAAGCATCAAACCTCCCGTAAGCAAATGGAAAATTGGGTTTACATAATGTGTTGGATCAATCAGCCAAAAAAGTCCTGAAAATAGAAAAGCACTTAAGAGAACACTCAATGGAATTTCCCATGTAATTATTTTTTTCCAAAGCATAAAAATTCCACCAAGAAGAAGAGCCAGAGCAGAAACTTCGCCAAGTGATCCGCCGATGCCGCCTACAAATTGTTGCATAAAAGAAGGAACTTCGGCCATTACTTGATTCACAGATAAACCTGCATCCAAACCTTCTTTCACAATTCCTAATGGAGTTGGACCGGTAATTGCATCGGTAATTCCATCAAAAATGGGTGATGCTTTCGGCCACGAAGTCATCTGAACGGGAAATGAAATGAGCAAAAATACACGTCCCACCAATGCCGGATTGAACACATTTTTTCCTAATCCGCCAAAAGACATTTTCCCAATACCAATCGCTACTAAAGCACCGATTACAACAATCCACCAAGGTATATTTGATGGTAGGTTAAAAGCTAGCAATACGCCGGTAATAAAAGCCGAACCGTCGGTATATGTATCCGCTTCCTTAATGAAGTATTTTTGGATAAGCCATTCAAAAAGCAAAGATGCCGCAACGGCAATAAACAAGACTCGAAGCGCATCAATTCCAAAGAAATAGACGGAAACCATCATTGCAGGGATCATGGCCAACACAACACCCCACATTATTTTTTTTACTGAATTATCTCCATGAATATGGGGAGATGACGAAATAGATAAAAAACTCATACGTTATTTTATTTCTGATTTCTGTTTCTAATAATTTGACCTACTTTGTTTTTGCCTAATCGGATATAGTCGAGCAAAGGAATATTTGACGGACAAGTATAAGCACACGAACCGCATTCGATGCAATCCATTACCAATTCTTTTTCAACGATATCAAATTTAGCTAATTTAGTTGTTTTCGCTAAAAGGAAAGGTTCTAAACCCATTGGACAGACCGAAACACATTTACCACAACGAATACATGTATTCGATTCTAGTCGTCTGGATTCAACATCGGGCATCAACAAGACACCAGAAGTCCCTTTTACAACGGGAATATCAGCATTTAAAACTGCTTTACCCATCATGGGACCGCCACTAATTATCTTGCCGGTATCTGCCGGAAATCCTTCGGTTGCTGCTGCTATCAGTTCCTTGATGGGAGTTCCAACGCGAACAAGAAAATTGGAGGGTTTATCTACAGATTTGCCTGTAACCGTTACCACTCGTTCAAAAAGTGGTTTATTTTTTTGTACTGCTTCATAAACGGCATAAGCAGTTCCTACATTGTTTACCACACATCCAACTTCCAAGGGCAATTTTCCGGCCGGAACTTCACGACCTGTCAATGCTTTGATCAATTGTTTTTCGCCGCCTTGTGGATATTTCACTTTTAATGGGTAAACATTTATTCCTTGATAATTCGCGGCAAGTTTGGTTAAGTTTTCAATTGCATCCGGTTTATTGCTTTCAATGCCAATCATGGCCTGTTGCGTATTCAAGGCTTTCATCAAAATGCGAACCCCAATAAGCATTTCCTCGCCTTTTTCTAGCATCAATCGATGATCGGAAGTAAGGTAGGGTTCGCATTCAACTCCATTTATAATTAAGAAATCTATTTTCTTTCCATCCGGAACCAATAGTTTTACAAATGATGGAAAGGTAGCACCGCCAAGTCCTACAATACCCATCTCATTAATTTTGTCGATAATTTGTTTGCTGTCGAGTTTAATTTCCCTGCATATTTCAAGCGATCGATCGATACTTTCCAACCATTCATCGCCTTCGACATTTATAATAACGGAAGGCCTACGAAAACCACTGGTATCATATGTTTCGTCAATTTTAAAGACTTTGCCCGAAACCGGTGAATGGATATTCGCCGAAATAAAACCGCTTGATTTAGCGATTAATTGCCCAACTTTTACCACATCGCCTTTGGCCACAATTGGAATTGAGGGAGCACCCAATTGCTGACCTACGGGCACTATTACTTGCTTCGGTAAAGCCAGCTTTTCTATTGCGGCTTTGGCAGATAATTTATTTTCAGGTGGGTGAACACCTCCTAATTGAAAGGTTTTCATAAAATTTCCCTTTAGTTTAGTTAGAAAGAATTAAGTCAAAGTGGGTTATTATCTTCGTTTTTAGCTTTGTGAGTTTCTCTTTTTACGCCTTCTACAACCGATTCTCTTCCATTTTCCTTTTCTTCTTTTACTATAAGTTTCCGAAGTGGGAAATTTATTTCTTGAATCGCATTGGTAGGACAAACTTCAACGCATTTTCGGCAAAGCTTGCATTTTTCATAATCGATGTATGCTCTGTTGTTTTTCATTTCTATGGCATCAAAAGGACATACATCAAAACATTTAGAACAAGCAATACAAGCAACAGCACAATTTTTCTTTGCCGGAGCTCCTTTTTCTTCGTTTACACAAGAAACAAAAATTCGACGTTCTTTTTTTCCGAGATATCGCAATTCGATAATATTGCGAGGACAAGCTTCAACGCAAGCACCACAGGCAATACATTTGGAGTTTACTTCAGGCAAACCAGTTTCAGGATTCATAAAAATGGCTTCAAAATTACAAGCAGCTACGCAATCGGCTAATCCCAAACATCCAAAAGAACAACCACCATCACCAGCATACAATGTATTAGCTGAAGAACAACTTGCGATACCATCATATTCCACTTTTTTTGGTGAATGACTAAAAGAACCATTGCAACGCACTACAGCAATCATTGGTTCAGTTATTTCGGGAACCAAACCTAAAATAGTAGCAACGTTATTCATCACCTCGGATCCTCCAACCGGACAATTAAACCCGTTCATATTTCCGGCTTTCACTAAATTTTCGGCAAAAGCACGACAACCTGCATAGCCACAACCGCCACAATTTGCACTCGGTAAAGCCTCCTCTACTTCATCAATTCGCGGATCTTCGATGACTTTAAATTTTTGTGCGACAAAAAATAAAATTATCGCTGAAACAAGTCCGATCGTTCCTAAAGTAATAACGCCATAAATCAATACTTCGTTCACATTTCTAGATTTTAATTGGGATTTTATTTATCCCATAATTCCTGCTGCAAAAGTATAAACAAATTTAGAATGCGAAGATATATTAAGGTGTAATAAAAATTCATTTAAAAAACTGATATTGTGATAGTTATAAATATTTTAAATTTATATTTCGACCAAATAAATTCATATATGTACTGATTATCTGTACATTACATTTTGTCTTTAGAATCATTATAAATTTTTATAAATCAGATAGATAGAATATATTTGCAAAGTTTAATCGAAAACCATGAATGATAAAATAAAACTTGAGCTTACCGCCAGTCAATTTTCGGCACTGGCTCAATGTATGCTTGGCATTGAAAGTGGCTATTGTGCTGATTTTGATAAGGAGTTAATGGCTCGTTTTTTACTTGGACGTGTTTTAAAAAAAATGATCAACCGCTTTCAAGATTTAAAAAAACAGAATAAAATTAGCCTCAATAAAGCCGAAGCGGCCGCATTTAGAACTATCATGAGCGAACATATAGACCGTTGTGGCGTTTATGAACAAACTATCATTCGGGAAATCTTGACTCAAATAGGAACAAAACTCTAAAATTTACTAAATAATGAAAGCATTCAAAGCTTATGACATTCGCGGTGTTTACAATCGCGATTTTAACAAAGAAGATGTTTATAAAATTGGTTTTTTTCTTCCTCAGCTTTTAAAAACAAAAAAAATATTGGTCGGACGCGATGTTCGAACTTCTTCGCCTGAAATATTCGAATCCCTTACGAAAGGAATTATGGACAGTGGTGCAGATGTTTATGATGCAGGATTGGCTACAACTCCTATGATCTATTGGGGAACCGCTCAATATGGTTTTGATGCATCGGTAATGATTACTGCTTCGCACAATCCGGCCGAATACAATGGTTTAAAAGTATCCAGAACAAATGCCCTGCCAGTTGGTTACGACAGTGGATTAAGCGAATTGGAGCAATTGATTTCTGCTCAAATGCCGAAAGCCGAATCAATAAGTGGAAAGATTATTTCATATGATTTTCGCACTGATTATCTTGTTTTTCAAAAAAGTAAACTGAAAGATATTTCGAACTTAGATATTGCAGTTGACGTTTCAAATGGAATGGCCGGCTTATTTATTCGTTCCATATTGGGAGAAGCTGCCCATTATATATATGAAGAATTGGACGGCACTTTTCCAAATCACGAAGCCAATCCGTTGGTTGCTGAGAATATTGTGGACATTCAAAAACTTGTTCAGGACACCAAGGCCGATGTGGGTGTGATTTTTGATGGAGATGCAGATCGGGTTATGTTTGTGGACGAAAATTCGCGGTTTATTTCGCCCGATTTAATTATTTCTTTATTGGCCAATCATTTTTTAAAAGAAAAAACAAAAGGCGTTCGCGTATTACAAGATATTCGCACCTCAAAAGCAGTTGGAGAGTACATTTCTACATTCAATGGCGAAATGCATATGTGGCGTGTTGGGCGAGCCTACGCGGCTTTAAAATTGCGCGAAATTGATGGGTTGTTTGGAGGAGAATTGGCCGGCCATTATTATTTTAAAGAGTTTTATTTTTCCGATTCGGGACTCCTTGCAGCCAGCTACGTCTTGAACATTCTGAGCGATTTTAAAAAACAAGGAATCAGTTTTTCGCAGCTCATCAAACAAATTGAAGTGTACAAGAACTCGGGTGAAATAAATTTTAAATTAGAAAAAAAACAAGAAGCCATGGATGCTGTTATCGCTCATTTTAAGCAAATTGGCATACCGGATGCTTTTTATGATTTTGATGGATATCGAATTGAATTTCCCGATTGGTGGCTGAATATCCGCCAATCGAATACAGAACCCTATCTTCGGTTTTTGGCCGAAGCCAAAACAACCGAATTGCTGGAGAAAATTGTTCGCGAATCGACGGAAATAATAAATAAATTCAAAGAATAAACTTTTTGATGAAATTAGGCAAGCAACAAGTAGGAATACGTTTTACAACAAACTTTTTGCTTGTTTTTTTTCTTTTTGCAAGCATCCAAACGCATGCTCAGGATACGCTTAAAGCCCGAAATCCCCGATTAATTCCCACGATTGCATTGGCGGGAACTGCTTATGCTGGTGGAATGACCGGATTGTATTTTCTCTGGTACAAGGAGTATGAGCAGTCAAATTTTCACTTCTACAACGACCTTACAGCGTGGCTGCAAATGGACAAAATGGGACACGTTTTAACGGCCTATCACTTATCAAAAAGTACGCATTCTGCTTTCAAATGGGCAGGAATGCCTCAAAAACAAGCCCTTATTTATGGCGGATTAGCGGGTGTGGCATTTTTGTCGAGCGTTGAAATATTAGACGGTTTTTCTTCCAATTGGGGATTTTCGGAGAGCGATTTTGCTGCAAATGCCGGCGGAAGTGCTTTGTTTATCGGGCAAGAATTGTTGTGGAACGAACAACGCATCGAGCTTAAATTTTCCTATTTTCCGAGTGAATATGCACAGTACAATCCTGCCGTTTTAGGCCAAAATTTTCAAGAGCGTCTTCTAAAAGATTACAATGGCCAAACCATTTGGCTTTCTATCAATATTTCGTCCTTTTTGAATGAAAAAACAAAAATCCCAACTTGGCTCAATATTGCTTTTGGATATGGCGCAAAAGGAATGCTAAACACTTATTCCAACGCGGTTGAAAGCAATTTGACTATTCCCTATTTCCATCGAACACGGCAGTATTTTATCTCGTTGGATGTAGATTTAAGCAAAATTAAAACAAAGTCTGAATTCCTAAACATGCTTTTGGATGTGGTCAGCGTAATTAAAATTCCTTTTCCTGCCTTGGAATTTAATCAAGAAAATGGAATCATTTTTCGTCCACTATATTTTTAAATTGAGCTTGCCGACTAAAATTTCAATCATTCCAGTTTCATTTTCCAATCTCTTGATTACATTTGCACAAACCAAAATTATCCTAGGATGAAAAACCAAATTGCTCTACTGAGCACGCTCCTATTTTTTAATATTTCTGCTTTGGCTCAATCAAACCTGCTTACAGTGGCCGAAGCATCGGATTATACCAAAACCTCGAGTCATCAGGAAGTACTCCATTTTGTGAATGAATTGGATAAAAACTCGCCTTATTTACGATCGGAAACGATTGGCAACACCACCGAAGGCAAACCAATTCCGATGCTTATTTTGGCAAATCCGATAGTAAAATCGGTTCAGAATCTAAAAAATGATTCCCGGCTGGTGGTTTATATTCAAGCCAATATTCACAGTGGCGAAGTAGAAGGAAAAGAAGCTACCCAAGCACTTGTACGTGATCTGTTGAAAAATCCGAAGAGCGATTTTTTTAAAAATCTAATTGTTTTGATTGTACCTGATTTGAATGCGGACGGAAATGATAAAATGAGCGAACTGAACCGCACCAATCAAAACGGACCAAAATCGGTAGGAGAAAGACAGAATGGACAATTTTTGGATATCAATCGCGATGCAATGAAATTGGAAACTCCCGAAATGCGCGCGGTAGTTGGAAAAATATACACGGTTTGGGATCCGGCAATTGTGGTAGATATGCACACAACAAATGGTTCTTATCATGTTGAACCTGTCACCTTTACATGGCAAATGAATCCAAATGGCAGTCGAAATTTGATCAACTATATGCGCGATAAAATGATGCCACAAGTTTCGGAAACCCTGCGCGATAAATACCACACCTTAAATTGTTTTTATGGCGAATTCATTGATCGAATTGATCCATCAAAAGGATGGATTTCGTATGCTTCTGAACCTCGCTACATGACTAATTATGTGGGACTTCGAAATCGCTTGTCCATATTGAACGAAAACTATGTGTATGCCGATTACAAATCACGCGTTTTGGGTAGTTACAATTTGCTTTTATCCATTTTGGATTATGCCTCGGCAAATAAAGACGAAATAAAGGAACTAATTGCTCAAGCCGATGCGCATAGTTTAAATAGAAACCAAAATGCAATGGAAGTAGATTCATTTGCTTTAAAATACGAAGGCCGACCCACACCAAAACCTGAACAAATAATGACTTTCGAGGTAAAAGCTGTAAAAGATGACAATGGCAGAATACAATATCAAAAAACCGATAATCAGGTGAATGTTTCTGTGCCTTACATAGCCGATTACTACGCCACTGTACAAACGGCCTATCCTTTTGCTTATTTGTTGGATTTTGAAGATCAAGAAATTATTTCACTTCTCAAACTTCATGGAATTGAAATAAGTCGATTGAAGGAAGATATTGAATTGGAAGTTGAACAGTTTAAAATCAGCGATTTAAAACCCAAAGCTCGTTTAAATCAGGGACATTATCTGAATGAAATTAAAGGCGATTTTGTAGTTGAAAAAATAAAATTTAATGTAGGAACTTATTATGTTCCAATTCGGCAAAAATTGGGAAGTTTAGCCTCCTATTTATTAGAACCAGAATCGGATGACGGATTGTTAAAATGGAATTTTTTGGACAGATATTTGGTTCCACAATGGGGAAATTATTATTTTCCCTACCCGGTTTATCGACTTATGCAAGAAAAGGAGTTGTAAAATTGCGGTTAATCTTTTCGATAAACATGCTCAATTCCATGCACTTTCTTCAGTTTATCAATCAGCAAATCAAGTTGCTCCAAATCGTGTACAAAAACTTTTATCTGTCCTGAAAAATTACTGCCCACAGTTTGAAATTTAGAGCTTAAGATATTGATTCGTAAATCGTTGGATATAACCTGCGTTACTCTGTTCAACAGTCCCACTTCATCAATTCCTTGAATACTTATGGAAGTCTTAAAGTCGAGTTTTTGTTTTTGACTCTTCCAAGTAGCCAAGATAATTCGGTATGGAAATCGCTCTTTCATCGATTTGGCGTTTGAACAGGATTTTCGGTGAATGGTTATCCCTTTGGTTACGGTAACAAATCCAAAAATGGCATCGCCGGGAATAGGATTACAACAACGGGCAAATTTATAATGGATGTGATCAATCTGATCGACAACTAAAATTTCGGAACTCGATTTTTCCAGTTTTTCTTCCTGAATTTCGTTGGAAACATTTCCTTCGCGTACTATGTTTATTTCTTCATTTTCAATATCATGCGTTTCATCCAAAAGCACTTTTTTTAGTTGAAGCGGGTCTAGTTTTTCGAGCGAAACATTTAAGAAAAGATCGTGAATTTGCTTAAATTTAAAATGATCGACCAACTTCGCAATGACCTCTTGGCTGAGTTCCATTTTCCAATTCTTAAACCTACGTTCGAGAATTTCTTTTCCTCGCTTTATTTCGTTCAGTCGTTCTTCATCGAGTGCCTTTCTGATTCTTATTTTTGTTCGGTTCGATACAACAAATTTTAACCAATCGGCATTTGGTTTCTGATTTTTGGAAGTGATAATCTGAATCTGGTCTCCATTCTTCAAAACATGTTTGATGGGAACTATTTTTCCATTCACCAAGGCGTTGGTACAATGAGAACCAATATCGGTATGAATATTGTAGGCAAAATCGAGTACTGTAGCCCCCAAATTGAGTTTTTTCAGATCTCCTTGTGGCGTAAAAACGAAAATTTCATTTGCCAGCGGCTTTGCTCCTTTGGCTTCAAAAGTTCCGCTAACAATGCCTTCCTCTTGAATTACTTTTCGAATAAGAGTCAACCATTCATCTATGCCGCTAGAAATTTTTCCGCCTTTGTATTTCCAATGAGCAGCCAAACCATTTTCGGCCTCATCGTCCATCCTATTGGTACGAATCTGCACTTCCACGTCGCGTTTATAGGTATCTTCTACAGTGACATGCAAAGATTCGTAGCCTGTACTTTTAGGAACCGTAATCCAATCGCGAAGGCGACTCAAATTGGGTTTGTATGTATTGGTAACGACCGAATAAGCATGCCAACAATCAGCCTTCTCCATCTTCGTTTCGCTGTTTAGAATGATTCGAATAGCCCATAAATCGAACACTTTCTCGAAAGGAATGTCCTGATTTTTCATTTTCATGAAAATAGAATTGATCGATTTTAGCCGACTTTTGATATGAAAAGCCAGTTTGTGTTTGTTCAATTCGTCCACTATGGGTTCCAAAAATTCCCGAATTATTTCCTGTCGTTGTTTCTCGCTTTCGATGAGCTTCTGTTTGATTCCAAAATAAATTTCGGGTTCTCGCTTTTGCAGTACCAGATCTTCCATTTCAGACTTCATCTTATAAAACCCCAAGCGGTGAGCGATTGGAATATACACGGCATCCATCAGGTTAAGCAATTGATTTTTCGATTCCAAATCCTTGATGGCATCAAAATTTCGCAACTTTTGAAGATGAATGGCCAATTGAATCAAAACCGCACGCATATCGTTCGAAACCGAAAGAATCAACTGTCGATGGAAATCGGGCTGACTTCTTGCTTTGTCGGTTTTTAGATTCTTGATATTATTGCTTCCTTCGATAATTCGCCAAATGGATTCGCTAAAATGATCGAGTATATATTTTTTTTCGGGCAATTTTTCTGTCCCAACAATAAAAACGGCACTTATCAACGTATTGGAAAAAGTATTGAGTTCGGAAACCAAGATATCTAAAACCTCGTTCAAACGTTCCTCTCTTGTTGAATCGACGGGCAAGATGCTTTGCCAAGCTTTTTCGAACAAGAGCACATTTTCGATGCCTTGAATTTCCTCAAGATACTTTTTGTATTCGATGAGTTTGTTTTCCAATCACTATCCTATCTGACGCAATTCCAGCCGCCCTTTACTAATTTTATACACTTCGCAATAGATGAAATCGGTTGTAAATTCGGTGGATCTTTGAGCTTCGTTTACGGTACGAATGCTTGTTTCATTTCCATCCGGATCTTTCACCAAAAGCATCTGTCGTTCTTCATCAAACTTATCCAATTCGCTGGTATGACCCAAAAATTCAACCTTTACCGTAGATCCAAGTCCATAGCGGGGATGTTTTGGCTCAAAGAAAACTTTTCCTTTGCAATTAATTTTGTCGATTCGTATTTCCACAGATTCGCCAATTTTAAAATCGTACGACTTATAAGGTCCCGCTTCCATCAAATGACGTTTCCCAAATGGATCTTCGATAATGTAATAGTCAATGCCGTCTGGCATTGTTATTATCTTGACCAGGAGAAAATTATAATAACAATTTAATTCCAATTCTCCTTGCTGGTTATTCACATATTCTGATGCTCCCATAATCGAAAAAAAAGCCCGACATTTATCGAGCCTCCATTTTTAAATTTTGTTGGCCATAGTGGCTTCGATGTCGTCTATTGTTTTTGGTATCGGTTTGCCAAGCACTCGGTGGCTTGTTTCGGTCACTAAAATATCGTCTTCGATCCGAATACCGCCAAAATCTTTGTACGATTCGAGTAATCCATAATTGATAAATTCCGCATTTTTATTTTCGGATTTCCACAGATCAATCAATGCAGGAATGAAATAGCAACCAGGTTCGACCGTTAAAACAATTCCTGCTTTCATTTCTTTCCCCATTCGAAGATAAGCAGTGCCGAAAGTGGTAGCTCTTTTTGTATTTTCATCGTAGCCTACAAAATTTTCGCCCAAAGATTCCATATCATGAACGTCTAAGCCCATTTGATGTCCAAGTCCGTGAGGCATAAACAAAGTATGTGCTTCGGCTTGTACGGCAGCGGCAGCGTCGCCTTTCATCAAGCCCACTTTTATTAAACCTTCAACCAAAACTTTGGCAGCAAGAAAATGGATATCGCGGTATTCAATTCCAGGCCGAATAGCTTCGATTGCGCTCATATTTGCATCCAAAACGGCTTGATAAATTCCTTTCTGACGTTCGTTGAATTTTCCGCCAACAGGAACAGTTCTGGTGATATCGCTGGCATAATGCATTGTCGTTTCTGCTCCGGCATCGGTCACCATCATTTGTCCGACTTGCAAAACATTTCCATGATAATGATTGTGGAGCGTTTCGCCTTGAACACTTAAAATAATCGGAAAAGAAACAGCACTTCCTTTTGCCAAACTGATACCTTCTATAGTGCCTGCAATTTCTCTCTCGACACGACCGGGATAAGCCATTCGCATAGAAGTTGTATGCATATCGTAAGCAATATCCATGGCTTTTTCTATTTCTTCAATCTCTATTTCTTCTTTGATTTCGCGTAGGCTGACGATGGCTTTTATCAATTCGACGGAAACAAAATTTTTGACTTCTTTGTGAGAAACGCCAAATAAATCGGCCAATTGAATGAGGTGAGTATTGCGATACGTTGGAGAGATGTGTATTTTCCGACCATGCTCTTGGGCTTTGGTAATATATTGAGCCAAAGCGGATAAATCAGTTGTATTTTCTATTCCAACTTGCTTGGCTTGTTCGGCAATACTAGGTTGAGGTCCCATCCAAATAATGTCGTCCATATCTACATCATTGCCAAAAATAAATTCTTTCTTCTCGTCTAAGTCGATCAATCCAACTAGATTGTATAAATCAAGTCCAAAAAAATACAAAAAGTTACTGTCTTGACGAAAATGATAGGTATTTGCAAGATAGTTGTACGAAGCTTCTTGATTTCCAATAAATAATAAGATTCCTGAATTTACCAGGCTTTTTAATTTATTTCTACGGTTTGTGTAAACGTGTGCTTGAAACATAATTAGGTCTGTTTAATTTGTTTTCAAATGTACAAAAATAATTAGGTTGGCCTTTTATTTAAGCTTTTTTAAGGGTGAAGAAGCACTGAATTTTAATTTCCTTCAGCACAATCAAAAGCCGATTTCGAGCGATTTTGGAAGCTAGAATTACTTTGATATAGGTTTAAAACCCAGTTCTTTTCCTTTCGAAAGCATAAAATCATAGGCTTCCTGAAAGCCATTTCCAATAACTCCATCCAATATGGCATTTCGAATGGCGTCTTTAATCCAGCCTACTTCTTTACTTGGTTTTATATCAAATACTTGCATTATCAATTCGCCGCTAATGGGTGGTTGCCAATTCCGAATGCGGTCTTTTTCTTCTATTTCGATTAATTTTTCTCTTACAATCTTGAAATTGTTCAGAAATTTCTGAACCTTCGATTCATTTTTAGATGTAATATCCGCTTCGCAAAGCGTCATTAAATCATCAATCTCATTGCCGGCATCAAAAAGCAAGCGCCGGATAGCACTATCTGTCACAATTTCTTGCGACAATACAATGGGACGAAGATGCAACAAAACCAGTTTTTGGACAAAACGCATTTTTTCGTTCATAGGAAGTTTTAATGAATCGAAAATTTTGGGAACCATTTTAGCGCCCTTGAATTCATGACCATGAAAAGTCCACCCTTGGCCGTCAACAAAACGTTTTGTAGTGGGTTTTGCAATGTCGTGTAAAATGGCAGCCCAGCGTAACCAAAGATCGTTCGAATGTTTAGAGAGATTATCCAACACTTCTAACGTATGATAAAAATTGTCTTTATGGCCAATCCCATTCACTGTTTCAGTTCCTTTCAATGCAAGCAATTGAGGGAAAACATAAGAAAGCAAACCTGATTTATCGAGTAGATTGAAACCTACAGAAGGCTTTGAACTTAGAATGATTTTGTTTAGTTCCTCCACTACTCTTTCTTTTGAAACAATTTGTATGCGGTGCGCATTTCGATTGATTGCTAGAAAGGATTCAGTTTCAATTTTAAAATTCAATTGACTTGCAAATCGAATAGCACGCATCATTCTCAATGGATCATCAGAATAAGTGATGTCAGGATTGAGTGGCGTTTTGATGCATTTCTGCTCCATATCTGATAAACCGCCGAATGGATCAATCATCTCTCCAAAATTCTTTTTATTCAGACTGAAAGCCAAAGCATTGATAGTAAAATCACGTCTTTTTTGATCATCTTCCAAACTTCCATCTTCGACAATTGGTTTGCGCGAATCCAATCGATACGATTCTTTTCGGGCGCCTACAAATTCTACTTCCCAGTTTTTTTCGCCCCGAAAGTGAAACATGGCCGTTCCGAAATTTTTAAAAACCTTCACCTGAATACTCGAGTCCAATGCGTGAGCAACTTGCATTGCCATTTCAATACCGCTTCCCAACACCACAATATCAATGTCTGAAGATGGACGTTTCAGAAAGCTATCGCGAACAAATCCACCAATCACATAGGTTTCAACACCCATTTCATTGGAAATACGTGCAATGGTTTTAAATATAGTATGATTCAGAAAATCCTTCACAATTGAAAATATTGAATTTCGATTTTTTTTTGCAAAAGTATAAAATAATGCCGCTTCTCTCCTATCTTATTAAAGCCGCCATTTCGTTTTGATCGATGTAAGCAAAAATGTTAATTTGTTCTTTATAAATAATGTTAGAAAATCGGACAATTCTGTTGGCAAAACGACGAATACTCGCTACTTTTGAACCAATCAATAAATAAAAAAAAGAATGGCAAAAAGAACAATTGTAAGCTTGCCCGGCGATGGAATTGGCCGGGTGGTATTGGAAGAAACTTTGAGAGTAATAGAAGCTGCTGGTTTTGAGGCAGAATATATTGAAGGCGATATCGGCTGGGAATTCTGGACAAAACAGGGAAATCCATTGCCACAGCGCACACTCGATCTGATTGCTGAACACAAAATTGCACTTTTTGGAGCTATTACTTCAAAGCCCAAAGAGGCTGCTTTCAACGAATTGGCGCCTGAATTGAGAACGAAAGGATTGGTGTATTCCAGCCCTATTGTTGGACTTCGCCAGCATTTTGGTTTGGATATTTGCATACGCCCAACAAAATCGTATCTCGGAAATCCGCTTAATTTCATACGCCGAGGAATAAATGGAGAAATTGAAGAACCGCTTGTCGATGCCGTCATCTTTCGTCAAAATACGGAAGGTCTTTATGGCGGTGTGGAATGGACAAATCCTCCACAATTGGTGTACGAAGGAATGATGACTCATCCCAAATTTGTTCAAAATTTTGGAAGTACACCCAAAGAAGAAATTTCCATCTCCACCCGTATTTTTACAAAAAAAGCAACCGAACGAATTCTGAGAGCTGCTTTTGAACATGCAAAAAAATACAACTATCCATCTGTTACTTTATGCGAAAAACCCAATGTAATCCGTGAAACCTCGGGCATGATGTATAAAATGGCTCAAGAAATACAGAAAGCCGATTATCCAACGATTGAGTTGTGGAATACAAATATAGATGCTCAAATGATGTGGCTTACAAAAAACCCTGAAAATTATGGAGTTATTGTTGCCGGAAATATGTTTGGCGATATCGTTTCCGATGGATTTGCCGGATTGATTGGAGGCTTAGGTTTTGCCGCCTCTGCCCAAATGAATCCCGATTCCGGAATTGGTGTTTTTGAACCAACTCATGGTTCTGCTCCTAAATATGCCGAATACGATGTTTCAATTGTAAACCCAATTGCGATGATCGAATCGGCTTGCATGATGCTCGATTTCATTGGAGAAGCCTCTATTGCAAAAAAAATTAGAGCAGCCGTTGCCGAAGTTATTGCCGAAGGCAAAGTAAAAACCTACGATATGCTTAAAATGGTTGGACGACCCGGTGTGATTGAAAAAGGAGCTGCTTCTACCCAACAAATGACCGATGCAATTATTGAAAAATTGAACTAATATCTACCAAAATAGAAACTGTATTGGTCTGAAAATGGAATGCTTTTTAGCGGTCAGATTTTGTACATATTTCTTTTATGAAGCTAAATAATCAATTTATTGAATGATTTTTTAAAAAACAGAAAACTATGACTGAAGAAGTATTCGCACTTTGGCCCGAATTAAATTGGATTCAGAATGAGGAGTTGCGCAATAAAACAGCCAAAACCTGGGAATTGGCATTGGAACGAAGCGTTTTAACTGCCCAAGATTTAAACCGCATTCCTTTCACTTTGTTGGCTGGCCCCGATCTAAAAGTAACTTTTATGGACCACAAACGATCCGTTGTTCATATTGTCCGCGATGCAGGTGAAAAAATAAACCAGATGTATCATGGCGAATTAAAGGTGGACATGGATGTTTTGATAGCCGGAGCAATTCTGGCCGATGTAGGAAAACTTCTTGAATATGAACTTGATAACAATGGAAAAGCCATTCAGGGAAACTATGGTAAATTTCTCCGTCATCCGTTTTCGGGCGTTTCGCTTGCAGAACAGGCCGGTGTTCCGGCCGAAGTTTGTCATATCATTGCTGCACACGCTGACGAAGGAAATATGATAAAAAGAACCACTGAGGCTTATTTAGTTCATCATTGCGACTTTATGACTTTCCTTCCATTTAAAGACCGACTGAAAATTGGAGGATGAAAGTCGAACCCAAAAACAAACTAAATTTATGAATTTAATTGAAAAAATTATAGCCAATCATTCCAAATACGATTTTGTAAAACCCGGTGATATTGTTGACATTGAAATAGATGCACGTGCCGCTCGCGATTTTGGAGGGCCAAATGTTGTAAAAACGATTATCGACAAAAAACTAAGTATTGAAAATCCTGCAAAAACTTTTTTTACATTCGATACAAACCCAACCGGTTCGGATCAAAAATATGCTGTAAATCAGCAATTTGTTCGTGTTTGGGCGCGGAACAATGGCATTAAAGTATATGATATAGATCATGGAATAGGCACGCATACGATGATCAACGAGGGAATTGTAGTTCCTGGATCTACTGCCGTAACCACAGATTCGCACGCTAATATTTTGGGTGCAATCGGCGCATTTGGTCAAGGAATGGGCGATCAGGATATTGCTGCGGCATTCAATCGCGGAAAAGTTTGGTTCAAAGTCCCCGAATCTATCAAATTAATTTTCGATGGGTTTCCACCAAAAAATGTGAGTTCAAAAGACATTGTTTTGAATCTTTTGAACAAATTTGGCGCGAACTCCTTGCTGGGCTATTCCGTTGAATTGTATGGCGAATTGATTGACCAAATGAGTCTTTCCGACAGGATTACCATTGCCAGCATGGGAACAGAAATGGGTGTGATTATTCTTCTCTTCCCTCCCAACGACGAAATCATGGCTTATTCTGAAAAAGCAAGCGGCAGAACTTTAGAAAAAATTGCTGCCGATCCAGATGCAAAATACAGCCAAGTGATTGAAATTGACGCTACAAAATTTGTAAGAATGGTAGCACTTCCGGGTGCTCCGCACGACACCGTTGCTATTCCGGAGCAAGCCAAAATAAAAATTGATTCTGCTTTTGTAGGAAGTTGTACCAATGGGCGAATTGAAGATTTGCGCGAAGTAGCCAGAGTGATAAACGGGCGCAAGTTGGCACCTGGCGTAGTTTTAAAGATAGTTCCTTCTACCGACGATGTATGGCGACAGGCGATGGAAGAAGGGCTTTTTTCGACTTTCAAAACGGCCGGCGCACTTATTTCAAATGCCGGATGTGCCGGTTGTGCTGCGGGACAAGTTGGACAAAATGGAGTGGGCGAAATTACCATTAGTACCGGCAATCGAAATTTTCGGGGAAAACAAGGCAAAGGAAGTGTTTATTTGGCTTCGCCGGCTTCTGTTGCTGCATCGGCTATTGCAGGTTATATTACCGATGAAAACCACATTCCGGAAAAACCATTGGAATTTCATCCGGAAGAAAAGCTGGAGCGGATGCAAAAAGCACATCAAGAACAGAAAATAATTGAGAAACCAAAGATTGTTGAAGGCCGGGCTTGGTTAATCGATGAAGACAATATCGACACCGATATGATATTCCACAACCGCTATTTGGCCATCACCGAAATAAGCGAAATGGGCCAATATACGTTCGATAATTTGAAAGGACATGAAGACTTTGCCAAGAAAGCAAAAATAGGCGACATTGTTTTTGTTTCGAAGAATTTTGGAAGCGGAAGTTCACGCCAACAAGCAGTCGATTGTTTTGTCGCGTTGGGAGTTCAAGCCATTGTTGCCGAATCGTTTGGCGCTATTTACGAACGAAATGCCATCAATGCCGCTTTTCCAATTCTCACCTATCGTTCTGTCGATGGATTATCGTTAAACAATGGCGATCAGATTCGGATCAACTTTGAGTCAGGTAAAATAGAAAATCGGACTAAAAATACACATATCCAGGCGAATCCTTTTTATGAAGTGCAGATGGAAATTTATCAGCAAGGCGGTTTGTTTTAAGCTTTGAATATTTTTCTTGAAAGAAGCGATCCATTAAAAATGATCG
Organism: Draconibacterium orientale; assembly: GCA_020718315.1. Lineage (GTDB taxonomy): Bacteria > Bacteroidota > Bacteroidia > Bacteroidales > UBA12170 > UBA12170. The sequence continues at coordinate 453 of DYSK01000033.1, read as the reverse complement.
CTTTTTTTATTTTACAGCCAAAACTTAGTATATTTAGCCATTCAAAGTCAATAAAATGATCAATCATCGGTTTTATACTGCTTTTGGTGAATTGCTTTACGCCATTGCCATATCAGATAGTCAGGTACAAGACGAAGAAATAGAAGAAATTCACAAGATTACACGCCAACTGATTTCGGAATATTTGCCCGATTCTTCTCAAGAAATTGCAAATTTCAATGCTTTATTGGCCGAGTCGGGTTTTTTCAATGATTTGAATTCATCCACTTCTAAACAAGTCGCTTTGGAATCTTTTTTATATTATTATTCTCAAAACAAAACCTTATTTACACTAGAAGTAAAGGAACTTTGCATTCAAGCAATCATACGCGTTGCAAAAGCCTATGCAGGGATTGTTACGGAAGAAAAGCGACTTATTTTGGCACTTCAAGAAGCCTTTAATACATAAAAAAA
>DYSK01000032.1 GCA_020718315.1 Draconibacterium orientale | reverse complement strand
TGGTGGATAAATACCCGAGTAAGTACTACAAAGATCGCTTTTTATTCGCCGGCAGAATTCCGGCTCTTTTTCCACACAATCAATCTTCCGACTCTACCGCACGAAGCGCCGGCATGTTTATTCTAAACGATACTCTCAGAATAGACAGCAGTTTTCTTCGCGAAAAAATATTTATCGAACATCAGAAAATCGACAGTGTCCATATCCTAAAAATAGATGCATCGAAACCCAAAATAAACGACACGAAATAAGCATTAATTCTACTTCTAATCAGTCTTTTTTCCAATCCATTCAAAGGCTTCAAACAATTTCTGTTCTTTTCATTTCATCCTAAATTCTATTGTTTCGATAAAATGCTGTTCACGATCAATGCAGCTTTTCAATCGAAATGCCGTGTCGTTCTTTTTTTAAACGCTGTTTTTTGCTCCTACTGGTTTTTGGTAGCGAAAAAGTACAGCTCCTTTTTAAACAAAAAAAAACAAAAAAAATGTTTTTTTATCCTGTTTTTTATGCGAAACTTTGCGAACGTAAAAATAGATCAAAACCAAAGGATTAAAGCATGAGCGACCAGCTAAAACACGAATGCGGAATTGCCTTTTTACGTTTACGCAAACCATTAGAATATTACCTTGCCGAATACGGAACTCCTCTTTGGGGAATGAACAAAATGCATTTACTAATGCAAAAGCAGCACAATCGCGGTCAGGATGGAGCCGGAATAGTAAATGTAAAACTCGGAATGCCTCCCGGTTATAAGTACATCAGTCGCGAACGCTCCAATTCAAATTCGCCACTTAAAGATATTTTCCACAAAGCCTACGAACCTTTTGTTCAATTGGAACAGCATAATCCCAGTTTGCTCAACGATGTGGGATACCTGAAAATGAACCACCGTTTTACCGGAGAAGTTTTTATGGGACACCTACGTTATGGCACTTTCGGAAAAAATTCCATCGAGAGTATTCATCCTGTTCTTAGAGTAAACAATTGGAAAACCCGAAATTTAATCCTTTCAGGAAATTTCAATCTCACCAATGTGAACGAACTCTTCGACCGATTGGTCAGTTTTGGACAATATCCCACCGAAACGTCGGACACCATTACCATGCTCGAAAAAATTGGCCATTTCCTCGACGAGGAAAACGAAGAATTGTACAGACGATACAAATACGAAGGCTTTTCGAAAGAAGAGATTACCCACCAAATAGCCGACGGCTTGAATATTGCCAATATTTTACGAAAAGCATCGAGCGATTGGGACGGCGGTTATGTTATCACCGGGCTGCTTGGTCATGGCGACGGCTTTATCCTGCGCGATCCGGCCGGAATTCGCCCCGCTTTTTATTATGTTGACGACGACATTGTGGTTGCTGCTTCAGAACGTCCGGTTATCGAAACAAGTCTAAATGTTTCGGGCGATAAAATAAAGGAATTAAAACCCGGTCATGCTTTGATTGTGAAACACAACAACATTGTAGAAGAAATAGAAGTTCAAAAACCGCAAATCAAAAAAGCCTGTACGTTCGAGCGTATCTATTTCAGTCGGGGAACCGACAAGGATATTTACAAAGAACGAAAAAAATTAGGCGCATTAATTACGCCAACGATTCTAAAAACAATTCATCACGATATTCGGAATACCGTTTTTTCGTATATTCCGAATACCGCCGCGGTGGCTTTTCAAGGAATGGTGGAAGAATTGAATATTTATTGCAACAGACTAAAAGCTGACAAAGTATTGGAGCTGGGCGATAAATTAAACAAAGAAAATCTGGAAGAAATTATGCTCTTTTCGCCACGCATCGAAACCGTAGCCGTTAAAGACATGAAATTACGTACTTTCATTACGCAAGACAATCAACGCGACGATTTGGTTGGTCATGTGTACGATATCACTTATGGTTCCATTCGAAAAGACGAAGACAAACTAGTTATTATCGACGATTCCATTGTTCGCGGAACAACCTTAAAACAATCCATTATCAGCATACTCGATCGGCTGGGGCCAACCGAAATTATTGTGGTTTCTTCGGCGCCACAAATTCGATATCCCGATTGCTACGGCATTGATATGGCTCGTTTGGGCGATTTCATCGCATTTAAAGCCGTCATGGAATTACTGAAAGCAAGTCACCAAGAGTCCATCATCAACGAAGTGTATCTCAAATGCAAAGCACAAGAAAATCTGCCTAAAGAACAGGTTCGTAATCACGTAAAAGCCATTTACAAACCATTTACCGCAGAGCAAATTTCTGAAAAAATAGCACAATTGGTTACTCCCAAAAAAGTGAAAGCAAAAGTGAAAGTGATTTTTCAAAGTATTGAAGATTTGCATTTGGCATTGCCCGATCACAAAGGCGACTGGTATTTTACGGGCAATTACCCCACACCTGGCGGCAACAAAGTGGTAAACACCAGCTTTATCAATTATATTGAAGGAAAAGGCGGTCGAGCTTATTAAATGTTCGTTTTCGGGGCATGCACGTTTCGGAGTTTTTTTAGTCGTATCTCAAAAACAAGAAAGCCTTGGGTTTTTAAGAATTGAAAATATAAATATACGCCGATAAATGTTATTTTTGTAAGAAATCCTTTAGTTTGATACCAGCAGAAACGATACAACTCATTCTTGAAACCGCCCGAATTGAAGAGGTTGTTGGCGAGTTTGTTTCGCTCAAACGACGAGGCGCAAATCTTTTGGGAAACTGTCCCTTTCACAACGAAAAAACACCCTCTTTTACCGTTTCGCCGGCAAAAGGAATCTACAAATGTTTTGGTTGTGGCGCTGCAGGCAATTCTTCTAAATTCTTAATGGAGCATGAGCATTTCAGCTATCCTGAAGCATTAAAGTATTTGGCTAGGAAGTATCAAATTCCTATCGAAGAACAAGATCAATCGGTCGAACAACAAAAAGCAACAACAGAGCGCGAAAGTTTATTTCTTGTTTCCGAATTTGCGAAAGATTTTTTCGTCAACACGGTGTGGGAAAACCCCAAAGGAAAAGCGATAGGACTGTCCTATCTGCGCGAAAGAGGATTGAGCGATCTACTTATCAAAAAATTTGAGTTGGGTTACAGCCCGGACGAATGGACTGCTTTTACAGATTATGCACAAACCAATTCGTATCCTTTGCGATCGCTCGAAAAAACCGGGCTAACCATTGTAAAAGAAAACAACAAGCTATTCGATCGATTTAAAGGACGGGTCATGTTTCCTATCCACAATTTATCTGGAAGAATTGTCGGTTTCGGGGGTAGAATTTTAACTTCCGACAAAAGTGCCGCCAAATACCTCAACTCGCCCGAATCGGATATCTACAACAAGAGCAAAGTCCTGTACGGAATCTATTTTGCGCGTCAAGAAATTTTAAAACAAGACAACTGTTTTTTGGTAGAAGGATATACTGATGTTATTTCGTTGCACCAAAGCGGAATTGAAAACGTGGTTGCCAGCTCCGGCACATCACTAACATCGGAACAAATAAAACTGATCAAGCGATTTACTTCAAATATTTCCATTCTTTACGATGGAGATACGGCAGGAATAAAAGCCTCTTTCCGAGGAATTGACATGATTTTGGAACAAGGCATGAATGTGAAGATTGTGCTTTTTCCGCAAGGAGAAGATCCCGATAGTTTTGCCCGATCGCATTCGGCAACAGAAGTAGCCACGTTTTTAGCCAGTCAGGCCGACGATTTTATCCGCTTTAAAACCCGACTTTTGCACGAAGAAGCCGCTAGCGATCCGATAAAAAAAGGAGAACTTATCAAGGAAATTGTACAAACTATTTCCATCATTCCCGATGAGATTATGCGAACGTTGTATGTTCAGGAATGTTCTGTTTTGCTTGATATACCCGAACAAGCACTTGTAAACGACCTGAACAAAAGACTTCGTAAAAACAATCAGGAAACAAAACTTGCTTTTGTGCCTCAGCAACCATCGCCTTCGGAGCAAAGACCAAAACAAGTAAAACAAGAAAATAAAACCCCCTTATCCTATCAGGAAGAAAACCTCATTCGGCTACTTCTGCTTTACGGAAACAAATCTTTTGACTACCGATTCAGAGAAAACGAAGACGGGCCGGAATCAATCATCGAAGTAAATGTGGCCGGTTTTATTGTAGAACAATTGGAAGATGATGGCTTAGGTTTTCTAAATCCTCTGTATGATCAAATTTATCAAGACTATAAACGCGGAGTTGAACAAGAAAACATTCCAAGTGAACAATCGTTTATAAACCACGAGAATGCAGAAATTGTTCAAATTGCTGCCGATGTTTTAAGCTCACCCTACAGTCTTTCCGAAAATTGGATGGCCAAAGAGCGAATACATGTTGTAACGGAGGAGGAATTGCTTTTACAAGCCGTGAACACTTCTGTACTTTCGTTCAAACAGCGTAAACTCGAACAAGAAATTCACGAATTACAAAACGAGCTAAAGGAAGCGCCCGATCAGGAAAAAGAAAAAATTATCATGCTCATATTAAAAAAACAAAATATTCAAAAACTCATCTCCGAACGCTTAGGGCGAATCATATTAAAATAAATGTAAACAATTTTTTCAGCTATGAAACAGACAATAAAAGAACTGAATTACGAAAAAATCCTCGAAATTCTTCGCGAAAAAGACAAAGAATCTGTTTACGAAAAAACGAATATTGTACCGGATAGCGAAGATCTGTATCTTGCTTTGGCCACTTACATCGACCCGAAAAATTTGTGGCGAAAATCTGTTTTGGGCATCGATATTTATCGATATGGGATGTTCAAACATCTGGAACAAACCCTTATTCCAACACTTTTTAAAATCTTCTTTACCAAGACCATTAAACTTTGTCTTCAGTCGAATCAATTTGTTTTTCAAAAATACGATGCTAAAAAGATTGAACATTCGTTTATCAGTACTGGAGATGGTGGCTATTTGATTCTCGACTCTCCCATGCACGCACTTATCTTTGTGATTAATTTTGAAATCGTAGTTCGTGCCTACAACTCTTTTCATCTCTTTCCAAAACTGCGAAAAATAATTGGTGCTATCAGCCTTCGGTATGCCATAACCTACGATACGCTATTCACTTTCGACGACAATTTTTACGGGAGCGCCATCATCAACAATGCAAGAATCCTTGAAAAAGATGGGCTAAATAGATGCTTGCTCGATGAAAATACGTACAATTGGTTTCTGACCAATATCGACGGCATCGAAAACCTGCAAGTTTATACCATCTACGATGTTGCAAACATATATCATTTCCAAGATTACGATACTAAATTTATCGAAGAGGGCGAAAACGAGATTTTAGGCCCTGTGTTTTCGCGCGACAAAGGAATTATCAATTCCGATATTTCCAAAATTGGTCAAATATTTACTAAAGAAGTGAGTATGAGTATTTATAACTTGCATCTGCAGGTTAGTTTAAACATCACTTCCGACGCCGCTGCAGATAAAAAACGTTTAATCACCATTAGCCTCGGAAATTTGAATACAACAGGGATATAATTCCTAAATTTACCCACCTGCGAATTAAAAATTATACTTTTGTAAACAAACATAAAATTAGATATTCATGTACACCAAATTTCAATCTTTTCTAAATCAAGAGCTTAGTCAGATAAAAGAAGCCGGCTTATTCAAAGAAGAACGTATCATCACAAGTCCACAAGGCGCGTCTATTCGGGTTTCTACAGGACAAGAAGTTTTAAATTTCTGTGCCAATAATTACCTTGGACTGTCCAACAATCCCAAATTGATTGTGGCGGCAAAAGAAGCATTAGACACTCGTGGTTATGGTATGTCGTCGGTGCGTTTTATATGTGGAACACAAGATTTACACAAACAGCTGGAACAAAAAATAGCTGCGTTTTTTGGCACCGAAGACACCATTTTGTATGCAGCGGCTTTCGACGCGAACGGTGGCGTTTTTGAACCACTTTTGGGCGATTACGATGCCATTATCTCAGATTCGTTGAACCATGCTTCCATCATTGATGGCGTTCGTTTGTGTAAAGCCAATCGTTATCGCTATGCAAATGCAAATATGGAAGAATTGGAAGAAAAACTGATCGAAGCACAAAAAAACCGCTTTCGGTTGGTTGTTACTGACGGTGTTTTTTCGATGGATGGCAATGTAGCGCCCATGGACAAAATTATTGCATTAGCGACTAAATATGACGCCATGGTAATGATTGACGAGAGTCACTCGGCAGGCGTGGTTGGAAAATCGGGGCGCGGCGTTACCGAATTGTTTGATGTAAGAGGAAAAGCCGAAATTATTACCGGCACTTTAGGGAAAGCTTTTGGTGGCGCAGTAGGCGGTTTTACCACCGGCAAAAAAGAAATCATTGATATGTTGCGCCAACGCTCTCGTCCGTATTTATTTTCGAACTCTTTACCACCAATGGTTGTAAATGCCGGAATTAAAATGTTCGAAATGATGGCCGAAACCACCGAACTTCAAGATAAATTGCATCGCAATACCGATTATTTTATGGAAAAAATGTTGGTAGCCGGATTTGACATTAAACCCACCAAATCGGCCATTGCCGCCGTAATGCTTTACGATGCAAAATTATCACAACAGTTTGCTGCCAAATTGCTCGACGAAGGTGTTTATGTGATTGGATTTTATTTTCCTGTTGTTCCAAAAGGCGAAGCGCGTATTCGCGTGCAACTTTCTGCAGCCCACGAATTGGAACATCTAGATAAAGCAATTGCGGCCTTTAGCAAAGTCGGAAAAGAGCTTGGTGTTATTAAATAATTCATACATTGATATCGTTTTCATTCTATTAACAAATTCAAACAAACCCACAAAATATGAACAATTCTTTAATGGATCCCATAGGCCGCCTAATGGGCTTGCGCTATAAATCACACCCTTGGCACGGCGTGGATATTGGAAAAGATGCTCCAAATCTAATTACATGTTATATCGAAATGGTCCCTACCGATACCGTGAAATACGAAGTAGATAAAGAATCTGGTTATTTGCGCCTAGACAGGCCGCAAAAGTACAGCAATACCGTTCCGGCACTCTATGGATTTATTCCACAGTCTTATTCTGCCGAAAAAGTAGCCGAATTTTGTCGCGAAAAAACAGGAAGACCGGAAATCACCGGCGATAAAGACCCTATCGATATTTGCGTGATGACAGAAAAAGAAATTACGCATGGCGATATATTGGTGCGCGCCATTCCCATTGGCGGTTTCCGAATGCTCGACGGAAACGAAGCCGACGACAAAATAATTGCTGTTTTAGCTGGTGATGTGGTTTACGGTGGTTTTAAAGATATTGGAGATGCACCGGAATTGATTATCGAACGATTGAAACATTATTTTTTAACGTATAAAGATTTGCCAGGAAAAGCAGGAAAAGCCCAAGTGGAAATTACCCACACTTACGGCGCCGAGGAAGCCCGCGAAGTGATTGAGCGTTCCATGGAAGACTATCAAAACCGATTTAAAAATCTAAAAACACTGCTCTCTGATTATTAAAAAAATGGCGCCAAAAGCGCCATTTTTTATTTCTCTTGTGCTAAAATAAAATTCACCAATCCTTTGGACGAAAATATTTTCATCAGCTTATCCGGCAATGGCGCGAAAGGGAAAATTATTTCATTTATTTTTACTTCGCCCTTTTCCATCGAAATGCTCAAACTATCGCCCGTTTTATATGCCTCTACGGCCTCTGGTAAAATAATAATTGGCAATCCTTGATTCACCGATGAACGGTAAAATATTCGATTTACAGATTTGACTATGATGGCCTGAATACCGGCAAAACTTAATCCTACTGAAGGATGTTCACGCGAACTTCCACAACCAAAATTGGCACCGGCAACAATTATATCGTCTGGTTTTACGCGTTTTGCAAAATTTTTATCAAATCCTTCGAATAAATAAGGTAAAATAGCTTCTGCATCGGAACTGTTGATGTTGTAGGTCAAATTTCCGGCAAACATCTGATCGGTGTTTAAATTGTCTGCATCCGAATAATTCCAAATCCCGTGTTGGTAACGATCGTCATCCGCTGCAATATCAATTGTTGAACCTGCTTCCAAAGTATAAGGAAAATGGTCGTCGGTAGCATTTAAACCTCTTAAATCAACAATGCGTCCAGCAAGTGCCGAATGCGCAACAACTGCCGGAGAAGCAAGATAAATGGATGAGTTATTGTTTCCCATTCTGCCTTTAAAGTTCCTATTTGCAGTGCTGATAACATTGTAACCGTCGGCCGGAATTCCTTGTCCGGTTCCCAGACAAGGACCACATGATGAGGCTAAAACATGCGCACCTGCTTCCATAAAAATCTCTATCAGTCCATTTCTAAGGGCTTCTAAGTAAATTTTTTGTGAAGCCGGAACGATCAACATCTGAAAACCATCCGGCAATTTCTTGCCTTTCAGTACTTTTGCTGCTTCTTCTAAATCATCATAACGACCGTTTGTACACGTTCCCACCATTGCCTGATGAATAGGAATGCCAACTACTTCGCTGAGTGCTTTAACGTTTTCTACCTGATGAGGAATAGCCACCACCGGGAAAAGTGATGATAAATCGATATCTATTTCCCTAGCATAATGCGCATTAGGATCGGCCCAAACAGAAGTTGCCTCTTCGCCTAAATAGCTTTCCAAAACCTCGTCGTAAGGAAAAACAGCATTCTTAGCTCCCATTTCAGAAGCTAAATTGCAGATGGTCATCCTTTCGGAAATACTTAAGGTTTTTACACCATCTCCGTGAAATTCTATCGACATATAGTCGGCACCGCTACTACCAATCATTCCGATAATCCAAAGCGAAAGATCTTTGGCGTAAACACCTTCTGCAAATTTCCCTTTTAAATTGATTTTAATAGTCTCGGGAACGCGAAACCATGTTTCGCCCTGCTTCCAAAGTCCAGCAGCTTCCGTTCTATCAATACCTGCTGCAAAAGCATTGAAAGCACCAGCAGTGCAGGTATGACTGTCGGAACCAACAATGATCATTCCTGGCTTAGCATAATCGGCCATAATTTGATGGCAAATTCCCTTTCCGGCATCGTGAAATTTCTTAATTCCTTGTTCTTGAACAATATTTCTTATTTTTTGATAATCGTTGGCCAATTTTGCATTGGTGGGCGGAGCGTTGTGATCCAATACAATCAATTGTTGGTTAGCATCAGCCACTTTTTCTCCATTCATTTTCTTAAAAGTATTGTAAATGCTCGAAGTATTGTCGTGGGTGAGCACCAAATCGGGTTTTTTGAACAGAATGCTGCCACAAGGAGCGCCAAATATTTTTTCTACAAAAGTACTTCCCATCTTTATATTTTGTTTATTGTGTTGATATTCAGTATATTTTAAAGCACAGAAAAGACTTCCTGACATAAAAACGAATTTTAGCAAATATAGAAATTTGCCGGAATTGCATTCGTCACCAATTGTTTAAAAAGGATTTTTGCTGAAGCTTTGGCTAAAAATAAACCTCTGAATGAATTTGATCGACGGGAATTCCTTTTGACTGAAGAATTTCGTAAGCGTCGTGAATCATATCAACATTTCCACACAAATAACACAAGGTGGACGGCTCCAACGTCAGCGTTTTGAGATACTCGGTGAGTCTTCCTTTGATTTTGGCTTTGTTATCCTGACTTACAGCCGCAAAATAATTACCCGCTGAATACGATTCCTTTTCGTATGATTCTGATTTATAGCGTATTCCATGTATTATTTTATAATCTAAAGACGGATAAGATTTTACAAAACTGTGAAAAGGCGAAATCCCCGTTCCGCTTGCTAAAAAAAGAAATTTCTTCTCATGCACATCCGGATCGGGTAGAGTAAAGAAACCATACGGTCCACTCACATGCAAAGCTTGACCGGGATGCGCCTTTTTTAATAGTACTGAAACATCGCCCTGTTTGATTTCTTTGATTAAAACCTCCAAAAAAGGTTCGTTCACTCCGCTATAAATTGAATATTCACGCATATTAATATCGTTCGGAATACCTAAACTTAGATATTGACCCGCACGAAAATCAAAATTATTTCTGTCTAAACGAATGATGTAAGTGGAGTCGGTTAAATTTCGAATGCTTTGAATTTTGTGAAGCATAGCTTATTTGTATTTATTCTAAATTAATGCAAAGGAAATACAATTCGGTCAAACTACAAACATTTGAGCCGCATTGCCTACAAAATTGCACCAAAAGGAAACGAAACTATTCTATACACCAAATTATCAATGCATTATAATTAGTTTTAAAATGCGCGGCTTTTACCTCAAATTTGACATAAACCGCGAGAGAGCTACAAACGTTCGTTAAAATTGAAATTTAGGCCGATTTTGTACGCAAAATGTAGATCAAGCTAGAGGAATTGGGATTTTTGGAGCTGTAGGACAAATTGGATCGAATTCCATTGAGCAGCGCCCTGAAAAAACCCAAACGATTGGCGCGGTATTTTTCAGAAAGTATCGAAACATAAAAAGCATCCAAAGGCATTGTATAGATTTTTTCAATGCTAAAATTATGTTTAGTTGCTAAGTTTAGAACATCGTTTTTTGTAAAATGGTATAGATGTCGAGGCACATCATATGCTGCCCATAAGTTAACATAATATTTGGCATCGAAAGAATCGGGATTGGGTAAAGCTAAAATAAAAACGCCCGATTTTTTGAGCAAATTCTGCACTTCTTCCATCCTATTGTTCAAATTGTGTACATGTTCCAAAACATGCCACATACTTATCACATCATAGGAGTTGGCATTAAGCCCTGAAAGCGCAGCTTCTGGAAGAAGATTTAACTCAAATTGTTTCTTGGCTTCGCGACAAGCATTCGCGTCGGGTTCTACTCCAAAAACATTCCAATTCCGCTTTTGCAAAAAATGCAAAAAATGGCCTGTTCCGGCACCAATATCCAATACGTTTAGCGAATCTTTTTCAGTCCTAGAAACATGCCTCTTAATAATATTGTATTTTGATTGCAAATTTAAGCGCCGAGCAATTTGATATATCACCGAGAAGATATCGGTCTTTTTGTTGGAATGCGAAATGTATTGTTCCGATTTATAATATTTAGAAATAATATTTTTTGGCGGTCGCGGATTAGTGAATCTAAAACCACACGCTTGACATTTTACAATAACGAAAGATTCCTTGCTTAAAAAATGATCTGTCAATTCCAAATGCTTATCGAAAGCAGTAGATTTACAAATAGGACAATTGTTCAGATATTCTAGATTGTGTTCCACGTGAAAATCTTTAAATTAACGACCAAGAAAAACCAACAGAACTGAAATATCGGCAGGCGAAACGCCACTGATTCGGGACGCCTGACCGATGGTCTTCGGCCGAATCGCCGAAAGTTTTTCCCTCGCCTCGAATGACAAAGACTGCAATCGTTGATAGTCGAAATCGGGATAAAGTTCCATTTCTTCAAATTTCTGGAGCTTGTCGGCAATTTCTTTCTCCTTTTGGATATAGCCGGCATACTTGATCACGATTTCGGCTTCCTCGAGTATCTCTTTATCAAGAAATGCATTTTCGGCAATAAAGTTTTTTAAGGAACCTATTCTTTCAGCTAAACCATCTAGGTGAAGTTGGGGTCTTAAAAGCAATTGTTCAATTTTCACTTTTTGCCGAATTGGCTGAGTTCCTGAATCGACACAATATAGATTTACCTCGTCGGGTGTTGCAGAATTTTTCCGACAAAAATCCGCAATCAATTTCAGTGCTTTTTCTTTAAACAAAACACGTTCGTATCGTTCGGATGAAGCCAGCCCAATTTCACAACTCTTTTTTGTTAATCGCAAATCTGCATTGTCTTGCCTTAGGAGTAACCGATATTCGGCGCGCGAAGTAAACATGCGATAGGGCTCGTCAACTCCTTTTGTGATTAGATCGTCGATCAAAACACCGATATATGCTTCGGCCCGACCTAAAATAAAAGGTTCTTTTCTATGAATTTTTAAATGCGCATTTATTCCAGCCATGATTCCTTGAGCCGCGGCTTCTTCATAACCGGTTGTACCGTTAATTTGTCCGGCAAAATATAAGCCAGAAACAGGTTTTGTTTCTAATGTATAATTCAATTGTTCCGGCGGAAAATAGTCGTACTCGATGGCATAGCCCGGCCTAAATATTTTTGCATTTTCGAAGCCCTCGATTTCCCGAAGCGCCTTTAACTGGATATAGTCAGGAAGACTCGACGAAAATCCGTTCAGATAATATTCAATCGTAGTCCAGCCTTCGGGCTCCACAAATAACTGATGGCTATCTTTAGAAGAAAATCGTTCGATTTTATCTTCGATAGAAGGACAATAGCGCGGGCCTACGCCTTCAATTTTACCACTAAACAAAGGCGAAAATTGAAATCCAGTTTTCAGTGTATTGTGAACAGTTTTGCTGGTGTACGCCAAATAGCAACTGCGTTGTTTAGTAAGATTATTGGTAGATGGCAAATAACTAAATTTGCCTATAATGGTATCTCCGGCTTGTTCAATGAGCTTCGAAAAATCGACTGTTCTACCATCAATCCGGACGGGCGTTCCGGTTTTCATCCGGTCTGACCTAAATCCCAATTCTATCAAATCTTCAGTTATACCCTTTGACGAAGCATCTCCCATTCGCCCGCCGGCCAAAGTTTTTTCGCCAATAAACATTTTACCATTGAGAAAAGTGCCCGCTGTAAGAATTACCGCTTTTGAATAGATTACCTGCCCCATTGCAGTTTTAACAGCGCGAATTTTTCCATTTTCAACAACCAAACCCACTACGCTGTCTTGCCAAAAATCCAATCCTTTTGTATTTTCTAGCATTTCGCGCCAGACTTGCGAAAACAACATACGGTCACTTTGTGCGCGAGGACTCCACATGGCCGGCCCTTTTGATTGGTTAAGCATTCGAAATTGAATCATACTTTTGTCGGTAACAATACCAGAATAGCCGCCCAGAGCATCAATTTCGCGAACAATTTGACCTTTTGCAATTCCGCCCATGGCAGGATTGCACGACATTTGTGCTATCTTATTTAAGTCCATTGTAATAAGTAGCGTTTTGGATCCAAGATTTGCTGCTGCGGCCGCAGCTTCCGACCCGGCATGACCAGCCCCAATTACAATTACGTCGTATTCTTCGAACATTTTAATTTTGTTTCACGTGAAACTTTAACTTTATATATCTGATTTTCTGTATGTTAATCCCAATATCAGAATATTTTATATTAAAATTTAGTCTGCAAAGATAAATAATAATCTTCCTTGCTGGTCATGATCGATTTTTCGGTAGTAGATTTGTCTTTATAGCCAAGTAAATGCAAAACTCCATGAACAATTATTCGATGAAATTCATCAACAACTTGTAACTGCATACGTGTAGCGTTTGCGACTACCCGATCCTGGCTAATAAATATTTCTCCGGAAATGTGGTCTTTGGTGCTATAATCAAAAGTAATAATATCAGTAAAAGTGTCGTGTTGCAAAAATTCGACATTGATATCCAACAGTTCTTCGTCCGTACAAAAAACAAAATTTATTTCGCTCATTTCACTACCTTCCGTTTCGACGACAAAATTGAGCCACGATCGAATAGATTCGAAATTAAGCGAAACAAGTGGGATTGATTTTGTGGAAAAAGAAATAGGAGATTCCAATATTAAACAGCCACGTTTTTAAAGTTTTCTTTAAAATATTTTTGAAGCGCGCCGGTGCGTTGAACAGCTAATTCTTGATTAATGCTGGAGACCATAAAATGGATTGAAATAGAATTTCTTTTTTCGTTAAACGAGACCTCGTCGGCAAGGTGATTAATAAGGAATAACCCCCTTTTTTGACTTTGGGTTTCGGTAGATTCTACATCCGTAGGGTCAACATAATCCTTTACAGAATATCCAATACCCTGATCGGTAACGACAAATATAAGCCGTCCGCTTTTGGCAACAAATGAAATATTGACATGCTTTTCATTAGAAAATTGATTTCCATGCTCTATGGCGTTTCGAACAGCTTCGTCTAAACTTAAAAGTATCGTGGAATAATAATTAGAATTGATGTTGTAAAGGTCGGAGATCTTTTCAACAAATTCTTCTATCTTATACAATTCGGTTAAACTAGAACCTATTCGAATATTGGCTTCTTTGAACATTATTAAGATTATTTACAACTGATTGCGTTAAAAAAATAAATAAATTATACCCTTTATACCCAGATTACTTCAAAATGTTTCTTTTCGCAGAAAATATATTAAACAGACTCTTGGTCAGCAGAATCGTTCGAATTAAAAAGCGGAAACACATCCAAGATGGGGCTTAAAGCCACGGAGGAAATTTCTACTGGGACAAGCATCGTTTCCAGGTTTTCGGAAATACGATCGTAGGCTTCACGCACCGAATTGGCAGAAACCAACATCTGATTGTTCACTTTGGTTTCCTTGCTGCTTTTTTCGTCGAACACACTCCAGCTTACTTTGGCTTTGAACCAGTATTGTCCTGAGTCGTAGTGAAAGATTTCCGTGTAATTGGACCGCGTTATTCCAATCACTTCCATTTCGCCACTAATGTATTGTTCCATCAACTCGAATATTCGCTTTTCGGCTTCGGTAAAATTAATGGCATCCACCAAATAAGTTTCGGCAGCCCGGCTCATTTTTCCATTCGAATCGATTTTTTGATATTTCACCTTACAGGTAAACCAGTTTTGCATAATGTAATAGTTTGCGCAAAAGTAGAAAAACAAGCTGACATAGTCACTAATGAAAAAAAGAAGTATTGCTAAATAATATTCCTCGGTTTGCAATAAATGTGAAGCGATGGCAAATGACAACAGTTAAGGCCGGCTTCTGTCCAATTTGAGTTGATCAGAAATATCGATGGCTTTATAAATAAGCAGTCCTGCAATAAAAATACTACCAACAAGATAAGCGGCCATCAGTTTTAGATCATTCGTTTCAACAATAAATTGATAAATACCATGAAAAAAAACGGCGCCGAACAAGCCGGTCAGCGAATCGATAAATCTGTTTGACCTTACTTTTCCCATTCCTACAAAAAAGCCCATGATAACAGCAAAAATTAAACTCACCATCGTATTGGACAAAATAATATAATGTGGCTGTTCGGGCAAGAAAGTTAGAGAAAGAATGGAAATCAAACTCATGCTTCCAAGATTCACGGTTACGCCAAATAAAATCCCGTCGGATGGATTTTTAAAGCTCTGAGCCGGAAGAATAAAATATCTCAACACCAAAAATTTGGAAAATTCGTGTATAAATCCAATGACGAAAAAAGAATAAAACACAATTCGACGCAGGCTTGTCAGTTTTGTATAACCGTATGTATCTATCAACCAATAAACGAGCAGAGGCAAAATTACACTCAAAATTCCCCAAAAAAAGGCTTGATAGAAAAGTTTGAAGGAGGCGTGTTTAAATCGATATCCTAGATAGGAATACAATAAAAAAGCCAAAAAAGGTGCAAGTACCAACGAAAGGAGTAAACTAAAAATCATGATCTTTCAATTTCATAGGCTAATATACATATTAGTTTGTAAATTTACGCCAAATATTCAAACTTATAAATTTACAAACAAAGTGGAGGGTGTTGTTTTAAAATCGACAGGAAGTTGGTACATGGTGAAAACACCCGACGGTTTAAGCTATAATTGCAAGATAAAAGGCCGATTTAAAACAAAAGATATAAAAAGTACAAATCCAATTGCTGTTGGAGATTTGGTAAGCTTTGTGCTCCAGAAAGATGAAGAAATTGGAATCATCACCGACATCCATTTCCGAAGAAATTATCTTATTCGAAAAGCTACAAGATTAAGTAGTCAAACGCATATTCTTGCAGCCAATATCGAT
The DNA here is from genome assembly GCA_020718315.1 of Draconibacterium orientale. GTDB lineage: Bacteria > Bacteroidota > Bacteroidia > Bacteroidales > UBA12170 > UBA12170. The sequence continues at coordinate 2,100 of DYSK01000032.1, read as the reverse complement.
TATGCGGTTTTGATTGTTTCGCTGGCCTTTCCCCGTACTTCGAGTGGATTTATTGATCGGTTTTTATTGGCCGCCGAAGCCTATCATATTCCGGCTATTCTTGTTTTCAATAAGATTGATTTGCACGACAAAAAAATGAAAATACAACTAAAGGAATGGATGCAAATTTACGAAGACATTGGATATTCCTGCTTCGCTTTATCGGCAAAAACTGGCGTCGGAGTGGCCGATTTCAAAGCATTGATACGTGAAAAAACGAATCTGTTTAGCGGACATAGCGGAGTGGGTAAATCAAAACTCATAAATGTTTTGCAACCCGGTTTAACACTCAAGACCTCCGCCGTATCAATCGCCAATCAAAAAGGAACACATACAACCACTTTTGCCGAAATGCATCCCTTAGATATTGGTGGTTATCTAATTGATACGCCAGGTATTAAAGGTTTCGGATTGGTTGATTTTGAAACATCGGAAGTGCCGGGCTATTTTCCTGAAATGCGTAAAATGGCCGTATATTGCAAATTCAACAATTGTACACATACACACGAACCCGGCTGTGCTGTTCGGGAAGCTGTAAACAATGGCGTGATTTCAGCTTCGCGCTACAACAATTATATTGAGATTATAAACGACGATTATTTTTCCGAAAACCCCTTTTAATATGCTCGCTTTTGAATTGATCAACGAATCTATTGTCCCGCTAAAAACTTCCGACTCCGCATTGACTGCTTTGAGTCTTATGGAAGAATTTAAAGTTAGACATCTGCCCATTGTAAATGAGACGCACTTTTTGGGAATAATTTCGGAAGAGGATATTTTTGAGTTCAATCAATTTGAAGAGGCTGTTGGCGCTCATCCTATTTCGAAGCCCAAAACCGCTATTTTCGAAAACCAACACATTTACGAAGTACTGACCGCTTTTCAAATGGACAAGCTGAGTTTGTTGCCGGTTGTTGATTTGAAAAACAATTATATCGGCTCAATTCATAGTGTAAATTTAGTAAGCAAACTTGCCGAAATTACCGGTGTAACAAATCCAGGAGGAATCATTGTCTTAGAATTGAATATTCACGATTATTCCTTATCTCAAATAGCACAGATTGTAGAATCCAATAATTCAAGAATTATCAATCTCTATACCAGAACATTTTCGGATTCAACGCGAATGGAAGTCACACTAAAAGTTAACAATATGGACATAGAGCCCGTTCTACAAACTTTTAACCGATACAATTATCACGTAAAAGCTTTTTATTCGAGAGAAAAGCTAAATGAAACACTGCTCGACAATTACGATTCGCTGATGAACTATTTGAAATTTTGATATGAAGCAGGTTTTTGCCATTCTCTTTGCTTTTCTTTCGCTTGTTTCGTTTGCCCAAAAAGACAAATTAATTTGCTCCGATTCGGCCGAGATTATTTACGTGAACGAAATTCGACTATTTGGAAATAAAATCACCCGAGACAAATTAATTTTTCGTGAATTGTCATTGAAATCGGGCGATAGTCTCTGCAAAAAGTCGCTTCAACTTGCGCTAAAACACAGCAAAGAAAATTTGAGCAATACTTCGCTTTTCAATTTTGTGGAAATACACGACAGCCTTTTTGTTGTGGAGGATCGAAAGTTTGCCGATTTGACTATTCATCTGAAAGAGCGTTGGTATATTTGGCCAATGCCACTGGCCGAACTGGCCGAAAGAAACCCGAATGCTTGGTGGGAAACGAAAGATTTTTCGAAAATCAACTACGGTTTGTTTTTTACGTGGGAAAATTTTCGCGGAAAACGAGAAGCGTTGAAATTTATAGCTCAAGGAGGTTACGACGAAACTTTTGGATTTTTGTACAGCGTTCCATTTATAAACTTCCAACAGACACTGGGATTTACATTGGGCGCAGGTCTCATTCGAAATCACGAGGTCACCTACCAAACCATTGCCAACAAACCCGTTCGCTATCGCGATACAGATTATCTTCTCTATCACTATTACGCCTATGCCGCTTTTACAATTCGGAAAAACATTCACGCTTCCCATTATTTTGAACTGGAATACAACAATCGTCATTATAGCGATATGGTATTCCAACTGAATCCCGAATTTG
>DYSK01000031.1 GCA_020718315.1 Draconibacterium orientale | reverse complement strand
AATCATTGGAGGAATTATCCTTGATAAAATGGGCGTTCGTTTCACCGGTTTGATGGCTGCTATCGTGATGGTTTTGGGTACAGCAATTAAATATTGGGCTGTACAAACGCATACTTTAGACGGCATTGTATGGCACCCTTTGTGGTTTGATGTAAAAGCCCAAGTATTAATTGCAGGTTTAGGATTTGCTATTTTTGCTGTTGGTGTCGAAGTGGCCGGCATTACGGTTTCTAAAATTATTTATAAATGGTTTAAAGGAAAAGAATTGGCTTTGGCTATGGGTTTAGAGATGGCAACGGCTCGGCTCGGTACGGCGCTTGCATTGGCTACATCGGTGCCAATTGCCAAAGCAACTGGAATGGTAGATGTTTCGCGCCCCATTTTATTGGGTTTGATCCTGCTCACAATCGGACTGCTCTCTTTTGTGATGTATATGTTTATGGACAAGAAATTGGACGCTTCAGAAGCGGAAGCAAATAGCCAAGTTGCTGCCGAAGATTCTTTTAAATTGTCGGATATTTTAATGATTATAACCAATAAAGGATGGTGGTACATTGCCTTATTGTGTGTATTGTTTTATTCGGCGGTGTTCCCATTCCTGAAATATGCAGCCGATTTAATGGTAAATAAATTTGGAATCAGCGATGATTTGGCGGGTACAATTCCTTCTATGTTGCCGTTTGGAACAATTTTACTTACACCATTGTTTGGAAGTCTTTACGATCGAAAAGGAAATGGTGCAACCATCATGATGATTGGTGCAGCCATATTAATTCTTGTTCATAGTTTGTTTGCTGTTCCTTTCTTAAATCAGTGGCCTGTTGCAATTGTACTCATTCTTGCATTAGGAGTTGGATTTTCATTGGTTCCATCGGCTATGTGGCCTTCCGTTCCAAAAATAATTCCAGAAAAACAATTGGGAACTGCCTACGCATTGATTTTTTGGGTACAAAACTGGGGATTGATGGGCGTTCCGGCTTTAATTGGCTGGGTGTTGGAAAAATATTGCGTTACGGGTCAAATAATGCGTGAGGGCGTTTTGGTAAATACCTACGATTATACGTTGCCCATGATTATTTTCGCCGGATTTGGCGTGCTTGCCATGTTATTTGCTTATCTGCTGAAAGTGGAAGACAAGAAAATGGGTTATGGATTGCAATTGCCAAACATTCAAAAATAAAACTTCAAAATGGCTTCAACCGACTTCCTTTAGAAGTCGGTTTTTTTTTGCCAAAACATTTTTCAATACTGATTTAAAAAAATTCCGGCTGCCTAAATGCGAATCAGTTAAAATTTATATATTTCCTCTGAAAAACAAATTTGATTCATTTGGACAGAGGGAAACTGCATAAAATTTTTTATTGGGGTCTTGTGAAATTACAGAATTTTAAGTAGGTTTGATTTACAGTTTTATGTATAGATAGCTCAATGGGGATAACGGAACAATCGTTTAATTTAATTTTTGAACAATGAAAAAAATAATTCTGGTACTACTTCTGCTGACATTTGGTTTTTCAGCATTTAGTCAAAAATGGAAACTGAAAGATATAGGCGTTGGTTTAATTGTGGAAGATGAAAACTACGACAAGAGTTTGAAAATTGTAAAAAGAGGTGAAGTTTGGGATGGAAAAGAACTTTATGAAAATGGTGCCTTGGCCGGAAAATACAAGGGCAATCAACTTTTTGCAGCATGGATTCAAGGACCGCCTATGAGTGAATATTTAAATACCTATGGTGTAGCCGTTTGGCTTTATAAATATAAAATTACCTATCCGGATGGAAAAACATTTGAGTCTGGGAATCAGGGTTTTTATACGCCCGGTTTTGCCTACTTTGGAATAAAATTCGGTGGATATACCAATGGAAAATGGAAAATAGACTGGTATATTTGGAACAGAGATACACAAGAAACCAAACATATTGGAACATCCGAGTTCAGTACAACTTATGGAAAAGAAGCAGATCAATCAGCACTTGATTGGAAGTTGAAAGATGTCGGTGTTGGACTTATTGTCGAAGATGAAAACTACGATAAGCGCTTGAAAATTGTAAAACGAGGCGATGTTTGGGATGGAAAAGAACTTTATGAAAATGGAGCCTTGGCCGGAAAATACCAAGGCAATCAACTTTTCGCTGCTTGGCTACAAGGACCGCCCATGAGTGAATATTTAAATGCAAATGGTGTAGCGGTTTGGCTTTATAAATATGTAATTACCTATCCAGATGGAAAAACTTTTGAGTCTGGGAATCAGGGTTTTTATACGCCCGGTTTTGCCTACTTTGGAATAAAATTGGGTGGATATACCAATGGAAAATGGAAGATAGACTGGTATATTTGGAATAGAGATACACAAAAAACGCATTTAGTTGGAACGAGTGAATTCAGCACGAGCTTCGGAAAATAGCAATTGTGACAGAATTTTATTTTTCCAATAATTTTCTAAAATCAGCACCACTTGGTTCTTGAAAAACAGACAATTCAAATTCGGGAATCACTGCCAAAATGTGGTCGAAAATATCCGATTGAATGCTTTCGTATTCCACCCAGGTTTTGATTTTGCTAAATACATAAATCTCCATTGGAATTCCCCTTTCGGTTGGGGCAAGTTGACGAACCATGGTAGTCATTTCGGTATTTAGTAAAGGGTGATTGGCGAGATAGTTTCTTAGATAAGCCCTGAAAACGCCAATATTTGTTTGCCTTAGTCCATTTACTAATAAGCTGGTATCTGCTTTTTTTGCTTTGTTTTGCTTTTGAATTCGATCTTCCGTTTCTTGAATATAGCTGCTTAGGTATTCAAATTTCGCAAAGCGTTCGAGCATTTGGGGAGTGCAAAATTTCACGCTGTGCATATCCAAAATTACCGAACGTTTTATTCTTCGGCCTTCCGACTCTTCCATTCCTCTCCAATTTTTTACGGAATCGGAAATCAAGCTGTAGGTGGGAATGGTACTGATGGTATTGTCCCAATTTTTGACTTTTACGGTAGTAATTGAAATATCGATCACCGTCCCGTCGGCATCGTATTTGGGCAAACTAATCCAATCGCCTTCTTTTACCATATCAAAAGCGGCCAATTGAATTCCGCTTACAAAGCCTAAAATGGGATCTTTAAAAACTAGCAATAGAATAGCCGAAACCGCTCCCAATCCGGCCAAAATACTGATTGGATTCTTTTCAATTATCGCGCTAATAATCAATATAATACTTATTATCCAAACAATTAGCTTGATAATTTGTCCAAACCCTTTTACGGGCAATTTTTTGCTGTCCGATTGTTCTGTATAAACCTGAATAAAAGTGTCAATTATGGCATTGGAAACATAAGCTATGATGATGTATTCATAGAGTTCGATAAGTAGAACAAGGAGTTTTATCGTCGATTCGTCTCCTTCAAAAATGTATTTGATTGTCCAGCTAACAAAGAATGCCGGAATAAGGTACGAAGATTTGTGAAAAATACGGTGTTGCAGTAGATAATCGTCCCATTGTGTTTTAGAACTCCTGATATGTTTTGCAATATAATTTCTTAAAAACCATCGTGTTATGAAAAACAAAAAAATAGAAACAAAAATACTTAGAAGCAAAAGGCTGTAATTTGAAAGCACCAGTGTGCTTTCGTCGGAGAAGTTAAGCCGTACGAATAGATCGGTTATATATGCTCTGGCATTATCGAAAATAGACAATAATTTCATTTTTTCATGTTTTTTAAGCCTGCTGAGTCTAGGGCAATTTTAAGGTAGAATGGCCTTACGAAAATTTTTTTTTAAAATCCGGCTATTGCTACTCATCGTTCTTTTCTCCTAGTGATTCGAATCGACAAAATTATTCAATTTTCATGAAACCGGCATCAAAAAGGAAATTATAAACCCACTAAAAAATTTAAAATCCCAGAACGCTTTTTTATTGGAAGTTAATTTCAATTGCAAGGCGCAAACCTAAATTTGGTCTTTTAATGATAGGCGTAGCACATCTGATCGAAGATTGGAAGAAAACAAATTAGGCGTGGATGTATTCACAAAGTTTGTATTTTATATTTTTCAACTCCACAAAACTTAAATTTTTCTTGTAGATACGAACCAAATCCTGAATGCCGTTCGATCGGAAAATACTTGCTAAAGCTGCATCAAAATTATTATCGCTGATATTAAATTTAATATTCACGATTGCTTTCTCAAATACGTCCCATTTTATTTCTTTTTCCATTTGAAAATAGTGTGTTTCAGTATCAATCATGTCCATAAAAAATCCATTTTCAATTTCTTTCAACAAAAATTCCTTTTTAACTTCTATGATGCTTTGGAAGGTATCGATAGGTCTGTATCGCTCAAAGCGATAGCCCAAGTCTTCCAAAGCATCAATGATTTGCGGTAAAAACGAATAATTGGCCAGGCCTTTTATTCGAAGTGCCTGTACTTCTTGATTCTGTACTGTAATTTTAGCCGAAACCAAATCCAGCTCAATTTTTAGTAATTTTTTCAAAGCCATAGATGAACGGATGATAGATTCTTTCGAATTTTTTTTCTTGGTAACCAAAAATAAGGAGCCCGGCACTTTTTCTTCAGGAAAATTTCCATGATAGCCGGGAAAGGCGTGGGCGGTTTCTAATATTAAATTCATATTTCCCATTTCTGGGCTAATGGCTACCAATAATTCTTTTTTTGTCAGGATTCCGGAAACTTCTATTTTTGTATTCATATTTAGCATTTTATTTTGTGCAAGGTCAAATATATGCATATTCAACGAATTGAAAAAATAATTTAGAAGCCATCCAGATTATATTTTGAATTAAATTAGAAATTTTCTTTTTGTAATCAAAGTGTGGTCTTTTTTTGCTTGTTTTGGCTATAAGAAGTCCCCAAAATCTTAGAAATTTTGGCATAAATATTCAAAAGAACTGTGAATTGATAAACGAATTATAATTAATTTTGTTGATTAATCACAAACTGACATCTAAAAAATATATTTATATGAAAAAACATAATTTTTACGCTGGACCGTCCATTCTCCCTCAATTTACCATCGACGAAACAATCAAAGGAATTCAAGATTTTGCAGGAACCGGATTATCTATTTTAGAAATTTCGCACCGCTCTAAGCAGTTTGTCGCTGTGGTTGACGAATCAATTGCTTTGTTCAAAGAGTTATTAAACATACCAGATAATTACAGCGTTTTGTTTCTCGGTGGAGGTGCTAGCTTGCAGTTTACAATGGTCCCATACAATTTGCTAAATAAAAAGGCCGCTTATTTGAATACCGGAACATGGGCGTCTAATGCTTTGAAAGAAGCGAAATATTTTGGCGAAGTCGTTGAAGTGGCATCTTCTAAAGACAAAATGTTTAACTATATCCCCAAAAATTATACCCTACCCGAAGATGTAGATTATTTCCATATTACCACAAACAATACCATTTATGGAACAGAAATTTTGGAAGATTTTGATTGCAATGTTCCTTTAGTAGCCGATATGTCCTCCGATATTTTCAGTCGTCCGGTCGATATTTCAAAATACGCTCTTATTTACGGTGGAGCTCAAAAGAATTTGGCACCTGCTGGTTTAACTTTTGTGATTATTCGAAACGATATTTTAGGAAAAGTGGATAGACCAATTCCGAATATGTTGAATTTTCAAACACATATTGATAAAGAATCAATGTTCAATACGCCACCGGTTCTTCCAATTTTTTCCGCTCTTCAAACATTAAAGTGGCTGAAAGCACAAGGCGGAGTGCAAGCCATGGAAACAAAAAATATTGAAAAGGCTAAATTGCTTTACGATGAAATTGATCGGAATAAATTCTTTAAATCGACAATCCCAAATCCAAAGGATCGTTCACGTATGAATATTTGTTTTGTTATGAATGATGAATATAAAGAATTGGAAAAAGATTTCCTTGATATAGCGAGCGCAAATGGCATGTTGGGTCTGAAAGGACATCGTTCGGTGGGAGGATTTAGAGCGTCTACTTACAATGCACTTCCATTGGAAAGTGTTCAAGCATTGGTTGATTTGATGAAGGAATTTGAATTGAATCATTGATAATCAGTAAAATATAAAATCATGAGAAAAGTATTAGTCGCTACCGAAAAACCTTTTTCTGTCGCAGCGCTGAATCAGATCAGGCAAATCATAGAAGATGCAGGTTTCCATTTTGCAGTGTTAGAAAAATATACCCATATCGATCAACTCATAGAAGCTGTAAAAGATATTGAAGCGCTCATCATTCGGAGCGATTTGGCCGGAAAAGAAGTGATTGAGGCTGCCCAGAAGCTAAAAATTATTGTCAGGGCAGGAGCCGGTTACGACAATATTGATTTGGAAACTGCTACCGCGAATAATGTAGTAGCCATGAACACACCTGGACAAAACTCCAACGCCGTTGCCGAGTTGGTTTTTGGAATGATGATTTTTCAAGCTAGAAAACAATTCAATGGAAAAACAGGAACGGAATTGAGAGGGAAGAAAATAGGGATTCATGCTTATGGAAACGTAGGAAAATATGTGGCTGCAATCGCAAAAGGATTTGGAATGGATGTTTATGCATTTGATCCATTTGTCAAAAGAGAAGAAATTCTTGCGGATGGAATCAAAGTTTGCGAATCGGTAGAAGAATTGTATCAAACGTGTCAATACGTGAGTTTGCATATTCCTGCCAATGCCAAAACAAAAAAATCCATCAATTATTCTTTGCTCAGTACAATGCCCAAGGGAGCTACATTGATCAATACAGCCCGCAAAGAAGTGATTGATGAAAATGATTTGTTAAAAATATTTGCAGATCTTTCTGATTTTACATATCTTAGCGATATTGAACCTGATTGTAAGGAAGAATTGGCAGAAAAATATGGCGATAGAATCTTTTTTACATTAAAAAAAATGGGCGCACAAACTGACGAAGCAAACATGAATGCAGGTGTTGCTGCAGCGCAGCAAATTGTAGGATTTATAAAGGATGGAAATACGCGCTACAAGGTGAACTAGTAAATCAACAACGCATCATAATTCTGTTTTTACATAACCATCTAATCATCTAAAACTATGAATAGCCCCAATTATTCTCCCTCGTTTTTTCGATTCGAAGATCTCCGCGTGTATCAAAAATCATTGGATTATTTTGTATGGGTACAATCTTCCACACAAAAATTCCCACAAGCCAATTCAAATTTCTTGGCAAAAAATTTTTCAGAAACGGCCATGAATATTGCCGGGAAAATTGCCGAAGGCTCCTCTAAAAACAAAATGCAATTTATCTTTCACCTGAAAGAAGCTAAAACAGCAATTCGGCAATGTGTTATGTACACATCAACAGCCGTTAAACTAGAATATTTTGTTACTGAACAAGAGGAAATTAGTAGGAATTATTTGATGGAACTTACCAAAATGCTTGGCGCATTGATTGGCTCAATTCAAAGAGAACACAATCCAACGCATTCCAGCTCCGGAAATAGATTGGATGTTGACGAGGAAGACGATCCGAATACCTATTAAAAATTAGTATTTTATCTAAATCAAATTAAATTTATGGCCATTTTAAAACCGTTTAAAGGCTTCCGCCCACCTCAAAATATTGTCGAAAAATTGGCGGCCTTGCCTTATGATGTAATGAATTCGGATGAAGCAGCTGCAATGGCTCAAGGAAATCCATTTTCTCTGTTACACATTACTCGATCAGAAATTGATTGTCAGGTTGGAATAGATGTGCACGCTCAGGAAGTATATGATAAAGCGGTGGAAAATTATTCTAAATTTAAGCAAGCAGGATGGCTGGTTCAAGACGAATCTCCCAATTTTTATATCTATGCACAAACCATGAATGGCCGAACCCAATACGGAATTGTAGGCGCCGCATCGGTAGATGACTATCTTAATGGTATTATAAAGAAACACGAACTCACTCGCCCCGACAAAGAGGAAGATCGAATGATACATGTACGGATTAATAATGCGAATATTGAACCCGTTTTCTTTGCTTATCCTGCCGTTGCAGAAATAGATGAAATTGTGGAGCAGATTACCAAATCGGAAGTTCCCGACTATGATTTTGTTTCTGCCGACGGTTTTGGTCATCACTTTTGGACTATCCACAACAAAGCAACCAATGAACGAATAGAACAACTCTTTGCGGAAAAAGTTCCTTATACTTATGTGGCTGATGGTCATCATAGAACAGCAGCGGCTGCTTTGGTTGGCGCCGAAAAAAGAAAGGCAAATCCGCGTTTTACCGGTCAAGAAGAATTTAATTTTTTCTTGGCGGTTCATTTTCCCGACAATCAACTCCAGATTATTGATTACAATCGTGTTTTGAAAGATTTGAATGGATTGTCGCACGAAGCGTTTTTAGAAAAGCTATCTATAGATTTTGAACTAAGTCAAGCGTCTACAGAAATTTTAAAGCCCACAAAACTACACGAATTTTCGCTTTACTTGGATGGAAAATGGTATAAACTAAATGCCCGAGAAGGAACCTACAACGATAAAGATCCAATTGGTGTTTTAGATGTTACTATTCTTTCCGATAAAATATTGAGTAAGCATTTGGATATTAAAGATTTAAGAACTTCAAAACGCATTGATTTTGTAGGTGGTATTCGTGGATTGAGTGCGCTTCAACATCGCGTTGATAGCGGCGAAATGCGGCTCGCATTTGCGCTTTTTCCTGTTTCGATGAAGCAACTGATTAATATTGCCGATTCGGGAAATATAATGCCGCCAAAAACCACTTGGTTTGAGCCAAAGCTTCGAAGTGGGCTTGTCATTCATGAGCTAATATAAAGTAGAACTACACTCTAAATATAAAAACCGGGTTTCGCCGGTTTTTTTATGTTATTTTAATTATTTGCTTTATTGCAAAATACAAATTGACTGTATATTTGCCATTCTATTTTATATTCATGAATTAAATTCTTATAAAATGATAAAATCAATCCATCTGATAAAACTTGGCAGCTTTTTCCTTTTCCTGATTTTTTTTATTGCCGCATGCAATAAAGCACCCATATACAAAGCAGTTGCCGAGGAGAAAATGAAAAAAGAAATTCAATACATTGGATTCGACAACCAAAGTGCTATTCGATATGCCATTTCGAATGATAAGGAGTTTCTATACATTCGTCTGGAGGCATTGAGTAAGCCGGCCGTATTAAAGATTATTCAATCGGGATTTTACATCTATTTTGATACCATTGGCAAAAAAGACAAAAATATGTGGTTAAATTTCCCAATCGGCAAGTCCGACGGCTTATTTCAAGCAAAGCTCTTTAAAGAAGTTGATAAAGAAAACGCAGCCATTACAGGCAAAATTGAATTGGAATCGCAGCTCAAAGAAGTTGGAAAATTGGCTGCTTTTGGCGCCAATGAAACAGAAGAAATGGTGGAAAATGATCTTGACAAAGGATTTGCGTTTCGTTTGGAAGGTGGCGAATACGGTAGCTTGAGCTATTATGCAGCTATTCGTTTAGATAAAATTAAAAAAGGAGGCTATTCTTCCATCGATAAATTGAATATTGGCATTATTTCAGGTGCATTCAAAAAACCCAATATAGGAGGCGGCGGCGGTGCCGGTGGCGGCGGAGGACGCGGCGGCGGAAACTACAGCGGAATGAATAGGGTTCCACAGCCACAACAACAATCCGGTATGGATCCGGAGCGGATGCGTGATATGTATTTAATGAGTCAACCAATCACTTTTTGGGTGAATGTTCAGATTTATAAGCCTTAAGATGCCTATCAGAAAGCCATTTATGCGTGCGCTCTTTTTTCTCTTTTTTTTGTTTTCATTCCATGCGATTGCTCAAAAAAGCACCTTTACACTCAGCGGAACCATCACAGATGCTGAAACGGGCGAAGATTTACCAGGTGCAACTTTAAGTGTTCAAAATAAAATTGGAAGCGGTACTTCAGCCAATGCCTATGGTTTTTATTCCATTCAAATTGCCGAAGGTGAACAAACCGTTTTGGTTAGTTATCTCGGATATCAAAGCGAACTTATTTCTTTACTTTTAAATAAAAACAAAACACTCAAAATAGAGTTGAAGCCTCTAACGGCTGAATTGGAAGAAGTTGAAATTGTTGCCAAACGCGACGATGAAAATATTCGTGCAAACGAAATGTCTGTAGCCAGTCTAAACGTGAAAGATATAGAAAACATTCCTGTTTTGTTTGGCGAAAAAGACATTTTCAAAACATTGCAACTTATGCCGGGCGTAAAGCCTTCCGGTGAAGGAAGTTCAGGATTTTATGTACGGGGTGGAACTACCGACGAAAATCTTATTTTGCTCGACGAAGCACCTGTTTACAATGCATCGCATATGTTGGGTTTTTTCTCTATCTTTAATTCGGACGCTTTGCGTGATGTGAAACTCTATAAAGGCGGAATGGGCGCAGAATATGGTGGACGATTATCGTCGGTTCTGGATATTAAAATGAAAGAAGGAAATGCCAAAAAGTTGAGTGTAAATGGTGGCGTTGGATTAATTTCATCGCGCTTAACTGTTGAATCGCCCTTATTTAAAAACAAAGGTTCTTTCATTGTTTCAGGTCGCAGAACGTATGCCGATTTGTTTACCGTATTTTCTGCCAAAGAGGCTATTAAAGAGGCGCAGCTATATTTTTACGATTTCAACTTAAAAGGAAATATTCGCGTGGGCGACAAGGATCGGCTCTTTGTTTCGGGTTATTTTGGAAGAGATAAATTTGGCTACGACGAGCATTTTGGATTTAATTGGGGGAATATCACCGCCACCACACGATGGAATCATATTTTCAATCCCAAACTCTTTTCAAATACTTCTTTTATCTATAGCCGATACAGTTATCAAATTCTCGCCGGTCCTGCTGATAGAAGAGTCGAAATTGGCTCACACATTATCGATTACAATCTAAAGCACGACTACCAATACTTTCAAAACGAAAATAGTAACTGGAAATTTGGTTTAAACGTGATTCATCACACCATGAATCCGGGTGATTTAAATTCGGATGAAAATGACTTGTTTAACTCTTTGACTGTTGAAAAAAGATATGCGCTGGAAACTGCTTTATACTTGTCAAACGAGCAAAAATTAAATGCTGATTTTACTCTAAATTATGGATTGCGTTTCTCCGGTTTTTTGCAGTTGGGCCCCGGCGATATCTATTCTTTTAATGCTTTTGGCGATGTTGTTTCTACTAAGACTTACGATAAATGGGAAAAAGTAATTGGATATAAAGCACTTGAACCTCGTTTGAACGCTACTTGGGTACTTAATTCTACCTCTTCGCTCAAAGTATTTTATTCTTATGCAAAACAATATATGCATTTGCTTAGCAATTCCTCGAGCGAATCGCCAACAGATATTTGGTTACCCAGTAGCAACAATATCAAACCTTCCTCTTCAAATCAATTTGGGCTTGGCTATTACCGAAATTTCGATCAAAATGCGTTTGAATTTTCGGTAGAAACATATTTTAAAAGCATGCAAGACTTGATAGATTATAAGATAGATGCACAAGTAACTTTAAATCCACTGGTGGAAGGCGATTTGGTTTTTGGCGAAGGGCGAGCCTATGGGCTTGAGTTGTTCTTTAAAAAACGAAAAGGAAAATTTACCGGCTGGGTTGGCTATACCCTGTCAAGAACTGAGCGGAGGTTTGAGGAAATAAATGCTAATTCATGGTATCCGGCTAAGCAAGACAGAACCCACGATATATCAATCGTTTTGATGTATCAGCTTAGCCCGCGGCTTCAATTTTCGGGAACTTGGGTGTATTATACCGGGAATGCAGTTACTTTTCCTGAAGGGAAATATACATTAAACGGTCAGGATATCTTGTTATATTCGGATAGAAATGCGTACAGAATGCCTGATTATCATCGCTTAGATATTGGTTTAACTTTGAAGAACAAAGATTATAAAACGGTTTATGATGTAGAAAATGGCAATTCAATTCAGCAAAAAAAACGTTTTCATTCGAGCTGGAATTTTTCCATTTATAATGCCTACAACAGGGAAAATGCGTATTCAATCACCTTTGCTCCTGATCCCGACAACTCAAACATTATGCAAGCCACGCAATTGTCTTTGTTCAAAATAATCCCTTCTGTTACTTATAATTTTAATTTCTAATGATGAAACCAAAAATAAAGATTATTTATTTAAGCTTTTTAACTGCTTTCGTCTTTGCGGCTTGCGAAAAAATTATTCGTGTAGATTTGGCACAAGCAGAACAAAAAATTGTTGTAGATGCGGTGGTGAGTAATTTACCGGGAAAATCGGTTGTCGTTTTATCAAAATCAATCGATTTGTTTTCGGAGCAAGAATATCCCTATCTAAGTAATGCTAAAGTAACTATTTGGCCAAACATAGGCGAAGAAATTTTGTTTGAACAAGTCCAAGATGGAATTTATCAGAATCGTAATTTTGTGGGAGAGATAGGTGTAGAATATCATTTAATGGTAGAATGGAACGAATATTCGATTGACGCAAAGTCGATTATGCCAGCGCCTACACAAATAGATTCTGTTGAGGTGGTTGTTTCGGAGCGTGGTTTTATGGGAAACGAAGACATTTCCTATGCCTTAAAAGTGCATTTTACAGATGCCTTGGATCGAGAAAATTTCTATCGCTTTGATGTTTACCGAAACGATTCCTTGTTCGATGGATTTGTAGTGAGCAGCGATTTGTTTTACAATGGCTTATCAACTTATCAGTATTTGATGAATTACGATTTGAATCCATTGGATGTTATTCGAGTGCAACTTTCGGCTATAGATAAAGCCAATTACAATTATTTCTTGGTTCTTAGCCAAAGTAATTCGGTTTTTAACATTGCTCCCGGAAATCCTGTTTCCAATTTAACAGGAAATGCGATTGGTTTTTTTGGTGCGTATGGCCAGAGCGAAAAAACGATTACCATTCCGCTAAGCGAGTAAACTTTAAACGGTGGTTTTTATAAAATCCTATTTCTTCTTACATTTCAATATGGTGTGGCTTATGCCCAAATCAGTATATTCTTCAGCAATTGAAAAACCGGCCTTTTCAATCAATCGTTTCATATCCTCAGAATGATACATGCGGCTGTTTCCATTGGCGATGCAGGTAAAATAGAGCGAGGTCATATTTAGGCTATACGTTGAAGCTTCATATTTTTGATTGTCCCAAAAAGTTTCGTTTATAAACAAAGCGCCTTGGTCATTCAAAGCCTCGAACGATCTGCGCAAGAGATGGGCAATTTCTTCTTCCGAAAAACAATCTAAAAACTGACTCATCCACACTACATCAGCCCCCGCTGGAAAAGGCTTTTCGGGATCAAGCAAATCTATGGCAAAGCCATCTATTTGATGGGCAAAACCATGTTTTCCAATGTTTTGATATGCAAGGTTTAGTTGTCCGGGCAAATCCAAAATGGTCATTTTTGCATCAGAATTGAATTCGGCACATTTTATGGAAAATTTTCCGGTGTTTCCGCCTACATCTAAAATGCGTTTTGGATTGTCTTGAAAAATGATTGGTAAAGCCAATGGAAATACGATATCCGAATAAAAGTGATCAAATTTGAACCAACTTTTTTGTACTTGAGCGGGAAGCGATGCAAGTGCTTCGTAAACAGTCTTCCAATTTCCAAATACTTTCAAGCCTTCCGGCTTGCCATTTTTAATTGATTCTTCCAAATGAAAAAAACCAAGATAATTTACATCCTGTGTAAAATCCATATTTGCAATGGTAAGCGGATCGTTCAGAATAAAATAACCCGTTTTGGTTAAAAGAAACTTATTGTCTTTCTGGCGAACAACGCCTAAGCTTAATCCTGCATCAAGCAAGACTTGTACGCCATAATTGGATAATCTTAATTTTTCGGCAATGTTTGAAACTTCGATGCCTTCTTTTCTCGATTCTTCAACCAATTGTAAGATTCCAAGATTGCGCATAACTCTAACTGCTTGAAAAGCAATAGGGCCAAAAGCTATTTTCTGAGCTTCAAACTTTGCATTGAGTGCCGATAATTTGTCAGAACCAAAGTTTCTCATAATCATTGATTTAGAAAATTGCAGTATTGCTCCATATTCCATGTAGATTGCACCCAATTTCAACTAAAACGACATTTCCTTTTTCCAATTTAATAAAATTTTCGGAAAAACCGCGGATGGATCCTTTTTCAAACTCTATGGAGGCAACTAATTTATCGTTTTTGTAAATTTTCATATAGTCAATCCAATGGTTTTCTAAAGTAGGATGAACAATGCCTCCCGAACCAATATGAATTTTTACCAGAGTAAAGCCTTTTTCATCGGTTTCTAAAAATTGAATTTCAGGCGTGTGTTTTAGTTCAAATTCTGTAGGGCTATCTGTATCAGCAATTTTCATTTTCTGACGATTGATAATCAAATTGTCTTTTGCAATATCTTGGCTTTGAGCCAGAACAGGCATTGCTATACCAAGGGTACTTAATGCTATTCCTGCCAAACCTATTTTTTTGAATGCGTCTCTTCGTTTCATTTTTTTTGAGGAATTATTGATTAATATTTTCTTTCAGTTTCGATTTTAAAAATACGTGTATTATGATTTTTGGAACAGGATCGTAGCCGCTCGTTCCCCATGGATGACATCGGCCAATCCGATTTATGGCCAACGCACCACCTTTTATCAAGCCAAATTGTTTCAGAGCGTCTAAACTATATGCACTACAAGTAGGATAATGCCTGCAACTCGCCGGTGTAAGCGGAGAAATAAAATAGCGATAAAAGTGGATAGGCAAACTAGCCAATTGAATCGTTATAGATGTTTTAGGCGCTTCCAAAGGAATCTGTTTTTTTACAAAGGTAGCAAAATAATTTCTACCCTTTACTCGTTTTCCATTTGGTTCAAAATCTCTTGAATGTCTTGTTCGGTCGAACGCAGCGTTTCTTTACAGAACTGAAGCAAAATCGAAGCACGTTTTACTTTTAAGGATAAATCATCGATGTTTATTTCTTCATTTTCAATTTCTTGAATTATAGTTTCGAGTTCCTCTAAGGCAAGGCTATAGGTCAGTTTTTTGCTCATTGTTGTTTTTTTTAATGATTATACTTTCAATTTTTCCACCATCTATTTCGGTACAAATTAGCGCATTGTCTTCTAAATCTTTCAATTGTCGTATTATCTTTCCATTGTAACGCGTAATACTAAACCCTCTTTTTAGAATTTGTCTTGGATCAGCCAAATGGAGTATTTGCTCGAGTTGGTTTAGCTCATGTGAATTTGTTTGTAATGCGTCTGAGCTCCTTTTTTGAATGATTTGTTGTTTTATTTTGAGCAAATATTTGGTGTTCTGAAATTGTATTTTGCTCAATTTCGTAAGTTTTTTTGAATTAATCTCGAGTTTTTGAAAAACCGAAAACAGCTTTCTTTTGAGATCGTGTTGAAATATAAGCGTGAATTTTTCTAAATCGAAACCGGCACGTTTTAGTTTATTATTCACAACTTTCTGATAGAGGTGATTCTTATTTTGAAGCAATTGCGCGCTTCTATTCATTTTTTCGTGAACCGCATAGCTCAAATCTCTGCTTATGCTGTGGAGGTTTTTATGATTTTCGTATATCCTATTTTTTGCAAATTGAATGATAGAGGTGTTTAAAGTCGTTATTTTTTGTTCAAACGACCAATTGACAGACAGAATATATTCAGCCACGGCAGTGGGTGTTTTTAAATGTGTATGAGCTACTCTGTCGGCAATGCTGAAATCTCTTTCATGACCAATGCCAGTAAAAACCGGAAATACGGATTGAGCAATTCTGACGGCAAGGTCGAATTCATCAAAACAACTCAAATCGAGCGAAGAACCACCACCACGAATAAGTACCAATATATCAAATTTTTGGGAATTTAATTCTGCTAAATTAAAAGCTTGTACAATACTGGAGGCTGCCTTTTCTCCTTGCATGGTTGCCTGAAAAAGTACTGTGTTGAAAGTATAACCCATGTCGTTGTCTTTAAGCTGTTTCATAAAATCTTGAAATCCGGCTGCCGTTGCGGAACTAATGATTGCAATGTTTTGGATCACCGGTGGCAGCACATGTTGTTGATTGAAATCGAGCAATCCTTCTTGCTCCAGACGGTTTAAAGTCAGTTGTTTTTGTCGCTCTATCTCCCCAAGCGAAAAACTGGCGTCAATATCCAAAATTGTCAAGCTCAAGCCAAAAATAGGATGAAAATCGACCACCACATTGAGAAGGACTTTCATGCCTTTTTTTAAACTCTGACTTGTGGCAAATTCAAATTCCGATAAAAGTCTTTTTTTGGAATTGGCCCACAAATTTGCGCGTACTTTTGCTTGCAGGTTATCGTCCTGTTTTTCGGCCAATTCGAGATAAAGATGACCGTTTTTGGCTTCGCTTATCGATGCAATTTCGCCAACTACCCAATAGCTTCTATCAAAGGTAGAGTGGACAAGAATTTGGATCTCGTCTAATAAATCGGACAATTTGTAAACAGTAGTTTCGATGACTTTGGTTTTAAACAAAAATAGGTTTTTTCGGATTTAGCAACCAATAAAATTTTGATAAAAAAAGACTAAAAAATATTTTCGAAAACGTTTGCGGAGATAATTTAAAAAAGTGTATTTTTGAGCCATATTAAATTTTTTGGTTAAATATGGTTTGCATAAAGGTGTGGGTTTTTGCTCACACCTTTTGCATTTTGTTCGAACGGAATTGAATTAACGTTTCAGCCGTTTAGCAATGGCTTCGCAAGTCAAATTCAACAAATCATAGGAAATTTCAAAATCGGGAAGCGAACCCCAATAAGGATCGGGTACAATTTTTTGCTGATTGGGAAAAACTTCATCTAAAATCAGTTTCACTTTGGCTTGATCTTTCTCGGTGCGGGCAAGGGACAAAATATTCTGATAGTTGCTCAAATCCATTGCATAAATGAGATCAAAATCGTCGAAATCCGAAACTTGAAATTGCTGGCCACGATGCTGCGAAATATCGATATTTTTATTGTTTAAGGTTAAAATTCCTCTCGAATCGGGGGCTTCGCCAATATGAAAAGGGGCCTTCCTCCTTTGAAAACAATTGCTTTTGAAAGTTGCTTATTTTTGGCAATACCAAATAGAATCCAAGAAAGAATGTAATCCTTTTCAATCTGCTGGTCACGAACCCCAACTGCTCTTGCTTTTTGCTGTATTTCTCCTGGTTTAATCATGTGTAAATAGCAGATTTAATGGTTTCGGTTTCCAAATTTTGTTGAATACTCCAACGGCTGTTTCGCTTGCCTGTTTTGGGTAATTCAGTATCAAGCAATACATAAGAAGCCGTTTTCAATTGTTGCAAATCAGCAATGATTTTATTATTGATGTCCAGCATTTCTAAAATAAACCCCAATCGTTTTATTACTGCTTGCGAATCAAATTTCTTTGCGTATTCAAGAAGTATATCGTATTTTATTTTGTCTTTGGAAGTATAGATAGCTCTTGCTACTTCAACGATGCCACCTGCGTAATCAGGTTTGAACAAACAGTCAATAAAAGTTTTCTCTAAGTCAGAGCAAAGCACCTTATTATAGCTGTCAATCCAAATTTTCTTTTCACCAAAAAAATGTTTTTCGTTGTGATAGATAAATTGAAAAGGAACGTCTTTAATTTTTATTTCCGATGGTCGTATTTGTTTTGATACAACGATTTGTTCTTTTAATGATGGTTGTGTAATGAGGTTATGTATCTGTAAAGCTGAATAGTAGCCTATGTAATGTTCGGCATCATTCACTATATGCTCTGCTATCAAATGCCAGTCGGGCATAAACGGTTCAGCATTTTGCTCATAGGGAATGATGTAGTAAACACCATCTTTCAAACGCATTAAAAGTCCTCTTTTGGTCATGTCGCTCAGAAGCTCTCTTACGGCACTTGCTTTAGAGTCGGGCAGGGCTTTGTATGCCAATGAATAATCAAAACAATTCTTATTCTGTCCATTGAAATAGGATAGAAGTTCGTTTGATTGCGTTGATATGTATTTATTCTTCATAGTAACAATGTCAGGTCAAACCTGACAGCAATGATACGAAAGATAATTTACTTAATCGTCCTATTCTGTTAAAATATTATTATTCATAGTCAAATAGTCAGGATAAACCTGACAATTTACGCCGACATCAGTATTTGTCTTACAAATGACTCTGATAATATTTATTATATTCCAAACAAGACAGTGGCTGAGTGGACAAGCTGGATGAACGCGATT